>JBBSDR010000306.1:0-7163 GCA_038240465.1 Gemmatales bacterium | reverse complement strand
CCAGCCAACACCCAACGTCAACGGGACGGATTCGTTCTCCTACCGGGTCTTCGACACCGTCGCTCAACTCTCCAGCGAGCCGGTCACGGTCACCTTGCAAATCAGCGCCGTCAACGACGCGCCGGCTCTCGATCCGAACGGGCCGTATGTCACGGAAGAAGGAATGGTGGAGGTCGATCTGAACGAGGGCGAGACGGTCACCCTAACGCCCACAGACATTGCTTTTGACCCGGACGGCAACCCGATGGAGTTCGTCCCAGGGAGCCAGACGGCAGACCTGCCCGTAAGCCTCACCGCAGCTGCGTTGACGGTCACCGGGGCCGCGGTGGACAACCCGGTCTACGTCCTGATCCGCGACACGGTAAACGACCGCGTCGATCGCTTTCTTGTTCGATTCCGCGCCTGGGCACACCCCTTCCAGATGGACGTCTCCGGTCATTATGACCTGCCTCTGTCCCCTTACGGAA
The DNA here is from genome assembly GCA_038240465.1 of Gemmatales bacterium. GTDB lineage: Bacteria > Planctomycetota > Planctomycetia > Gemmatales > Gemmataceae > JBBRIK01. Next base: position 6,696 of record JBBSDR010000306.1, on the reverse strand, counting down.
CCGTCGCCGACCAGCCCGCTCCCGCCCTGACTAGCAAAACCGTCTACGCGAAACTCGGCGCCATCAGCCTGACGGGAAACAGGTCTGCGGCGGTCCAGTACGAGGACAGCACCAACCCGGTCGCCCCATTTGCCGCCGACACAGTGTTCGTGCTCAACTATCAGTCCGATCCGATGCCGCTGGAGACAACGCTCCAGCGCCAAGGCGTCGCCTTCGACCTCGATAACGTGCGGGACAACGGCAACGAACTGTTCTTCCAGTTCGCCGGGACGGCGAACCTCGGACCGGGGCAGGTGGGGCCAGGGCAATATCTGGAGAAGTTCTACCGGGAAGATGGCTCCTACGACGTCATCCTCCACGTCGGCAAATATTACACGGACAGAGGCCTGGCCGTACCCAACTTCACCCGGATCGGCTATGTCAATCAGGTCGAGGGTCCCGGCAAGCCTTCGGTGAGTTTCACCAACCTGTTCCAGGTGACGGAGACCACCATCCCGGGGTTCCTGCCTCATCTCAAGACCGACGCCTACACGATCTTCCAGCCACAGGGCAGCGTCCGGGCTAACGAGTTCCGGGAGGGTGTTGCCAGCACCGATTACCTGACTCGTTTCCCGCTTCCCAGCAGCGTCTGGGATAACGCCCGCCGGTATGCCTTCTTCGAGAGGGGAACGCCCTCCACCTATATCCGCCTCCTGACCGCACCCACCAAGGGGACGCTGTACCAGGCGAACGGGGTGACTCCGCTGGGTAACGGGAGCATCCTGTCACGCGGAACGTTCGTCTACACCAACCGCGACCCTCTGGGGTCGGCAGGTGATTCGTTCACATATGAGGTCTCTATCGTGCCGACCGGAGGCGCGATCCTGCGGGTGCGTCAGCAGGTCACCATTGCCATCGGTGTCGGCGCCAGCCGACCTGCTGCGACGATGGCAGCCCAGGCTATCGACAACCCCTCCCTCGCCGTCCTTCTGGCGGGCAAGCAACAGATCCCTAACCAGGTTCATGCGGTCCTGGGCATGGGGGGCGGCGGCGGCGACACCCGGCTCGTCTGGGATGCCTTCAAGGCGGCCGGCGCTCGCAACCTCGTGGTCATCAGTGCCGGCGATATCTACTCCACGGTCCAGAGTTACCTGGAGGACTTCCCTACTTCGGCCTACCGGCCATTCGACCGCATCGACGCTTTTTTCATCTCGACCAGGGAACAGGCCGACGATCCTGCCATTCGAGCCGCGTTGGCTCGGCCGAACACGGCGGTCTACTTCACGGGCGGCGACCAGACCGACTACCTCGACCTGTTTTGGGGCACGGATCGGCGCAAGAGTTTCCTGCCGACGATCACCAACCTGTTCGGCAACAGGAAGTTGAGCTTCGGCGGTTCCAGCGCTGGACTGGCGGTCCAGGGAGACCGTGCGTTCCACGGACCGGTGATCGACTCGACTGGCTCGCGACTGCTCCTGGACCGCAACAACGTCTACAACCAGGACAGCTTCAATCACTACGTCAGTTTCACGGATGACTTCCTGCATTTGGGGCAGGCGTTGGGGCAGCCATTCCTGACGGACACGCATTTCAAGGAGCGGAACCGAATGCCGCGTTTCGTGGCCTTCCTGGCGCAGTCGCAGCAGGAGGTGGACGCCAAAAGGGATCCGATCAAGTCGCGGCTGACCTCGAACGGACGGATGCACGGCATCGCCGTGGATGAGGGGACGGCCCTGATCGTCGATGTCGCGAGCGGGTTTGGGAAAGTGCAAACCACGGTGCGGCGGCCGTTGGTGGATCTGCCGGGTTACGTCTTCTTCGGTCAGGCTCAGGTGGGGATCCAGGTCCAGTTCCAGAAGGGTCGCCTGCGCACAACGAGGCCGGTGGATATGCTCCGGCTTGGGGCGGGTGCCATCTTCAACGTGAGAACCTGGACGCAGTGGCGGCCCTTGCGGGCTGTTCCAGGGGACTCGTTCTCCATCAAGATCGACGATGGGCTGACACGGTCAGGAGGACTGATTTTCTCCCGTGATCTCTACTACAACCTGAGTTCGCTGGACCCCCGCCTCCTGTACAAGCAACTCCGTAACGGGCAGTTGATCTTATGAACCATCAAGTAGCGACCCTCCTCACGTTGCTGATGAGCCTTGCAGGGGCTGCTCCCCTCCTGGGGGAGTTCCCTGCTCCAGCCAAACGCATGGCCCTTGTAGTGCAGGGGTACGATAACCGCAAGGACGATCTGGCGAAGCAGGCCGTGTTTCAGTTCACGAACGGTTCCCGCGACCTGGCAAAGGAACTTACCCGATACGGCTGGAACGTCCAGCTCTGGGCCTCCACCCCCAAGCCCCAGTTGTTCCCGCCGGCCGCTCAGATACCGACCGAAGCGAACTTGCGCCGCTTCCTCAAAGGGCTGGCGGCGTTGCAGCCTAACGACGAGGTAATCATCGTCTTGGTTGGGCAACTCGTTTCACTCGAGGGGAGTGGACCAGGCAAAGCGGGTGGAACGAAGTTGTACTTCTGTCCGGAGGACGCTCGATACCAGAAGCTAGCGAAGGCTGAGGACGTCAAGGCGGAACATCATCTGCTGGCCCTGGATGACATCTACGATTGCCTGAAGGTCTCTAAGGCCCGCAAGAAATGCCTCGTCCTCGTAACGGCGCTATCGGCTACGACAGGAATGCCGGAGAGGTATTTACCGCCGTTGTGCGCGCGGCTGCCGAAGTTACCGGCACCGCCGCCAAGCCTTGCCATCCTGACGAGTTGTGCCGAGGGAGAGTTCACGGCGGACGTCGCAGACTTCTTGGAGAAGATGACGGAAGGATTGACCGGCCTGAAGGCGGACGGAACTCCGGACGGCAAGCACCGCGATGGGGCCGTCACCGTCGAGGAACTCGTCGCTTACGCCCAAGCTGAGGTGGAAGAGAGGGGAGAAAGACGTGGCTTCCCGCAGCATCCAACGGTATTAGGTCGGCTGCAACGTGATTGGGTGCTGGCCGGCAAGGTCACCAAGGCTCGCTGGAAACTGCTGGCCGCCTCCTTCCCTGAAAAAGACGCAAAAGAGCGTCAGGCCGAAGTCGCTCGCACGCTCAAACTGGAAGCACCGCTCGTAACCAACGGCATCGGCATGAAGCTGGCGGTAATCCCTCCCGGCGAGTTCCGCCTGGGCAGCGACAAGGGCTATGACGATGAACGACCCCGCCCCACCGTTCGGCTGACTCGTCCCTTCTTTCTTGGGCAGTATGAAGTAACGCAGGCGCAGTACGAGAAAGTCATGGGTGACAACCCCAGCTTCTTCCGCAAAGTGGAAGGACAGGATACGAGCGCCTTCCCGGTCGAGCAGGTCAGTTTCAAGCAGGCCGTGCTGTTCTGCAATGCCCTCAGCGAGAAAGAGAAGTTGCCTCCCTACTATCGTTTGTTGGATGTCCGCAAGGACAAAACAGGTAAAGTGACCGACTTCGAGGACTATGTTCCGACGGGAGGCTCAGGCTATCGTTTGCCGACAGAGGCGGAGTGGGAATGGGCCTGCCGTGCCGGCACCGACACCGCCTTCTCATTTGGCAACACCGCCGACGGCAAGCAGGCCAACGTCGATGCGGGCCGACCGGGCGGCATCAAGGAGGGGGTCTACCTGGGCAGGCCAGCGAAGGTCGGCTCGTATGCTGCCAACGCCTGGGGCTTGTATGACATGCATGGCAACGTCGCCGAGAGATGTGAGGAGAGCTTCGATCCGAGGCGGTACAAGGAGTTGGCGGCAGCGGTGACGGACGGCTCAGGCGGTATCGGTTATGGCGGCATGGTGCGAGGCGGAGCGTGGAACTTCCCGCCCAACGACTGTCGTTCCGCCGTACGTCTGGCGCTGCCGCCGCACACGGCTCACAAGTTCGTCGGTCTGCGTGTGGCTCGCGATGCCGAGTGAATACCCATCTCTGAGGGAGGAAGCGTCATGAGACAGTGGCTCGCGTTGGGGATGGTGCTGAGCGTGGCGGCCGTCGCCGCAGGCAAGCAGCCCTGGGAGATCAAGACCACCGGCGGCTATCTCAATGGCTCCGTCGTCGTTGGCAATGCGGGGACGGCCGAGGAGTTCGCGGAGCCGCCACGAGCAGGAGTACAGCGCTTCCTTGCCTATGACAAGGAGGGCAAGGCGCCGATTGTCGGGCAGGGTTCGGCGAGCCTGTGGGAGTTTGAGGCGCGCGGTCCCGGGGAGTTTTACATCAAAGCCGCGGAGGGCAAGTGGAAGGGCTGGTATCTGAACACGTCGGAGCGGGCCTTCAAGGATGGGCCGACGTTTGGCTATCTGCTGGAGATGGGTAAGCAGCCTCAGACCTTCTACGTCTTCCAGGTTGCCAAATAAAGCTGTCCCTCCAATGAAACCCAACACTTCATGACCGTTTCCGACGGAAGCGGATCCTCGGCGCACATGGAGCTTCTTCATGGCGAATGCCCTGGCCAGGCCTGCCGGTTTTGGCAGAGTTCGCAATCGCTGGACTCCTGCCGAGACGCAGTGAAATCAGATCGGCGCGCACTGCGGACGCAAAATGGGCAAGCTGCACATAGTGGACGCGCTGGAATGAAACGCAAAACGCTCCAGCGTCCATCCTAGCTCACTGCGCTCTCTCCGCAGTCCGGAAAAGACAAGAGGCCTTCATTTGCCCCGAAACACCCCTGGCTGAGTCCTGTTTAGCCTCATGCGGCAGAACTCGGTTAGTTGAGGCTGACGTACACCGTCTTCACCTCGCTACACATCTCCAGAGCATATTCGCCCAGTTCCCGGCCGATGCCCGCCTTGCGATCCATGTGCGAGTCGGGAGCCGCGTAATCGCAAATTCAAAAGACAATTGCAAAATGCAAAGTGCAAAATGCAATGTGCAAATTGATAAGAAGCCTCACGGAGACGCGATGCGATCTCTGTTTCTTCTCTTCAATTTGCACTTTGCAATTTGCACTTTGCAATTTGCAATTGTCTTTATCTCTGAAAAATCAGCGCGTTACCCAAGGCTGACGTATACCGTCTTCACCTCGCTGTACATCTCCAGAGCATATTCGCCCAGCTCACGGCCGATGCCCGACATCTTGTAGCCGCCAAACGGCGCGGCCGCATCGAAGACGTCGTAGCAGTTGATCCACACCGTTCCCGCGCGCAGACCGTTCGCCAGCCGATGAGCCTTCTGAATGTCGCGCGTCCATACAGCCGCCGCCAGGCCAAAGCACGTCCGGTTGCCGCGCTGGATCACCTCGTTGATGTCCTTGAACGTCAGGATGTTCATCACCGGCCCGAAGATCTCCTCGCGCGCGATCTTCATCTCGTCCTTGACGCCGTCGAAGACAGTCGGCTCGATGAAGTAGCCGCGCGTGCCGATCCGATTGCCGCCGGTCAGCAGTTTCGCGCCTTCCTTCTTGCCCGCGTCAATGAACCCCATGACGCGGTCGCACTGCTCCTGCGACACCTGCGGTCCCTGCGTCGTGCCGGCCTCGAAAGGATCGCCGACCTTCTGGCTCTTCGCCTTCTGCACCAGCCGCTCGACGAACTGATCGTGAACGCGCTCTTCGACGAACAGCCGGCTGCCGGCGCAGCAGCACTGGCCCTGGTTGAAAAACAATCCGGTGTACGCGCCCTCGACCGCGGCGTCGATGTCCGCATCGGCGAAGACGATGTTGGGACTCTTGCCGCCGAGTTCGAGACTGATGCGCTTGAGATTGCTCTTCGCCGCCGCCTCCATGATGAGCTGGCCGGTGGTGTACTCGCCGGTGAAGGCGATCTTATCGACGTCCATGTGCGACGACAGGGCGGCGCCCGCTGTCGGACCGAAGCCGGGTACGACGTTGAGAACGCCATCGGGGATCCCCGCATCCTGGGCCAGGGCTGCCACGCGCAGTGCAGTCAGCGGCGTCTGCTCGGCCGGCTTGAGGACGACCGTGCAGCCGGTAGCGAGGGCCGGTCCCCACTTCCAGGCTTGCATCAGGAGTGGGAAGTTCCACGGGATGATTTGGCCGACGACGCCTACCGGTTCGTGCTTCGTGTAGCACAAATACTGGCCCTCGACGGGGATGGTCTTGCCGTGAATCTTGTCGGCCCAGCCGGCGTAGTACCGATAGCACTTGATGGTCAGCGTCAGATCGGCGGTGAGGGCGTCGGTATAGGGCTTGCCGTTGTCGAGCGCTTCGAGGGCGGCGAGTTCCTCCTTGTTCTGCTCGACAAGGTCGGCGAGCTTGTTGAGCAGCCGGCCGCGTTCGGCCCCGCTCATCCTCGGCCAGGGACCTTCCTCGAACGCCTTGCGCGCGGCCTTGACGGCAAGGTCGATGTCGGCCTTGTCGCCTTCCGCGACCTGACAGATGGTTTCGCCCGTGGACGGGTTGAGCGTCGAGAAGGTCTTGCCCGAGACGCTGTCCAGCCATTTGCCGCCAATGAGCAGCGGCTGGTCCTTGACCTGGGGCCGCTGCACCGTGCGAGCTTTCGACGTTGTTGCCGTGGCCATGAATGCTGCCTCCTCGGAGAGTTGAGGGATCGTTGGCGAATATCCTGTAGAGAGGGCAATTGTTTCATCCTCGGATACCGCTGTCAAGCGCGGTCACTCCCCACCAGCTCTGAGGAATAGGAAGCGGCTCGGTCTGTTTCGGGCTGGCCGGCTCTTTCGCGCTCCAGCAACGGCGGCACGGCGGACGGACCCGAAGCGGAACTTCGAGTTTTCCTCACTCACCCAGACGCTTCGGAACCCGCCT
>JBBSDR010000305.1:0-7170 GCA_038240465.1 Gemmatales bacterium | reverse complement strand
CGACATCGCCCGCGCCTACCTTCATCACGTTCACGGCCCGGCCGCACCCTCCGCGGGCGTTGGGCTTACTTGACACTCTCACGCGCGGCGAACTTCAGGGCCGCGGAGTTGAGGCAGTAGCGCAGTCCCGTTGGCCGGGGACCGTCCTTGAACACATGGCCGAGGTGAGCGTCGCAGCGGCTGCAAACGACCTCGGTTCGCCGCATGAACCAGCCTCGATCGGCGACCAGAGAGATATTGTTCTCGTCGAGCGGCTCGAAGAAGCTCGGCCAGCCGGTGCCGGACTCGAACTTCGCCCGACTATCGAATAGCGGCTGATCGCAGCAGACACAGTGATAGACGCCGTCGTCCTTGGTATTGGCGTAAGCGCCCGTGAAGGGCCGCTCCGTCCCCTTCTGTCGAGCAACGCGGAATTGTTCCGGGGTCAGCAGCTCACGCCATTCCGCTTCGGATTTCTCCAGTCGTCCGTCCATCGGCACACTTGTCCTTTCTTGGATGTCGCCAGGCAACACCTGGTTGATGCCCCAGAGCAGACTCAGAAGCAAACCGCAGACCAGTAAGGTCATCCAGGCCGAACGATAGCTCCTCATCCCTCCTCCTTGGCCGATGCGCCTTTGAGACGCCCGCCAACAGCGGACGTCGTTCAAGGGTTTATAGGGATGTCCCAGAGTTGCAGCACGGTCCCTTTGGCCTGGACGGTGGCAAGGGTCCGGCCATCGGGCGCAAAGGCGAGTGCCTGCACCCCGGGCAAGGGGACGTCGAGAATCGCCACCTCTTCCCCATTGGCCGTGGACCAGCACCACACCGGCCCTTCGTGCGTCGCCCCGGCCAGGAGCTTTCCGTCCGGGGAAAAGACGAGTACCCGCACATGGCGCTCGTGGCCGCGGATCGTCAGGAGGTGCTTTTGTGCGGCCAGGTCCCAAATTTGGATTTGACCGGCGCTGCCCAGAGCCAGGAACCGGCCATCCGCGGAAAAGGCCATCCCGCCGGTCGCCTTGAACCGAACTGGAAGCGACGCCTCGGGCTTGCCAGTGACCGCATCCAGCAGGAGTACGCTGTTCTTGTCGTTCGTTCCCTTGTCGCCGCGTCCGACGGCCAACCAGCGTCCGTCGGCAGACGAGGCGAATGCACCGATCGTCGGCTCCAGCCGTGGGACGGCCCGCTCCGTGCCTGTCACTCCGTCCCACACGCGCAGGCGCGTGGCCCGTTCTTTGGGGTCGAGGGCAGCAAACCAACGCCCTTGCGGGGCCAGCAGAAACTCGTTGGGAAGCCCATCCGGGATATCGATGGTCCGGCGCACACGTCGCTGAGCCAGGTCCCACAAGATCATCTGACGTGTCCGTTGTTTCCACACTGCCAGGACCGTGCCATCCGGGGACCAGGAACTTCGCCAGCCGTCCTTCCTTTTCTCAAACAGCGGCAAGGTTTCCAGCCGGCCCTCACCGTCCCAAAGAACAGCCTGGTAACTGGTTGCGGCCAGGACTGTTTTCCCATCGGCCGAAAAAGCGACCGACTGCAACCCCTGGAGGTTTACCTCCGTGCGCGGCCTGGTGGACATCACAGGCATGGGGCGGACGACAACTTCGCCCCCTTGAGGACTTACCAGGGCGACGTGTCCCGCATCGAGGACGACCGGCCGGCCTCTTGATGTGAACATCTGTCCCTGCCCTTTGGTGAGGTCCAGGCGGCTGCTGTCCGAGGCGGCCGAGGCCAGCAGAAAGCAGGTGTCGCTGACCCGCACTTCGCCCTGAGGTCCTGTGACAATCATGGGAAAGCCATCGGGCTGCGGTGGGACGTCAGCCAGCAAACTGCCTCCGGTGAAGGACACGCGCTTGCTGCCGGCCGTGTTCTTCGACAGAGTCACGGTTGTGCCAGCCCCCAACTTCAGTCGGGTCCGGTCGGGGTATTCGATGACTGCGGAACTCTCGTCCTCGCCCGTGCGGATCGATTGCCCGGCCCCAATCTGCTGACCTACGCGGACGGGACTTGCCACCCCTGCGGGAGTGATGACCTCCGCGCTGCCGGCCATTTCGACGAGTTGCGCGTTGTCGGCTTCCCCGAGCGTTGGGGAACCGGGTGCCAGCCACTGAAGCCAGCCGGCTGCCAGCAGGAAGGAGGCCGCGAGAACCGCCAGGCCCCAACCCAGGGCCGGGAAATGTCGCCTGCCCCCGCCCGGTGACGAGCGCCGGCCAGAGGAGGACAACACCTCGTCTGCGGCCGGGGTAGACAGACCGTCCTGCTCGATCAGGGCCAGGTCGCGTCCGCGGGATTCGCCGAGGAGGTCCTCGATCAAGGCGTGCTGTTCGACGTATTCCCAAAAAGTCCGGCGCACTTCGGGCGCGGCGCGCAACACGTCCCGCAACTCGCCTGCCTCGCTGTCGGTCAAGCGGTTCTCCAGATAGGCGTCCAGCAGATGGAGCAGGCGATCGTCCACTTTATCCCTCTCCCTCCGCCAGCCGGCGGCGCGTGCAATCCTGGAGGAACTTTCGCGCGCGGGCCAGGGCGACGTGAACGGCGTTGACCGTCCAGGCCAGGCGCTGGGCGATCTCCGGAGGAGGCGTTGGCGTTTCCGCGTAACGCATTTCCAGGATTTGCCGGGCGCGCGGCGCCAGTTGCTGGATGCAGGCAGCCAGGGCCGTCCGCCGCTCTTCCCAAATGTCATCGCCTTCCCCGGCGGAGGCGGCCAGGACTTCGAGCAGTTCGTTGTCAAACAAATGCGGATGCGCACGGCGGCGGCGGAAATGTTCCAGTACCTTGTTTCGGGCGATGCCGCGCGCCCACGCCAGGAAGTTGCCATCGGGCCGGAACTGGTCGGCCCGCTGCGTCGCGGTCAAGAAGACCTCCTGAATGACATCCTGGGCCGCGTCGCGGTCGGGAAGCAGCCCAAATATGAACCCGCGCAGCGCGGTTGCGTGCTGCAAGAACAGCCTTTGCACCGTTTCGGTCGGGGACGAATCGCTCATCATACATGACTATTGACGAATCGAGGCGAGAACTTAGCAGCCCGGCGCGAAGCCACGATTATTTTTCGGCAATTGCCGATCGTTTTTCACAATTTCAACGCTTCTTGATCGATCCCTGCTAAGTTTTTTCATTCTCGGCTCAATGTCCTTGTATCGTGTGAGGGAAAGCCTGCCCCGCGTCGCTCGATTCGCCGAGGACCATCTCATGATACGCTTGTGCTGTGTTGGAATACTCCTGCTCAGCGGCGCGCTCCGGGGAGTCGAACCGGCTGCCAGCAATACCTACCGCGACGTGTTGGCCCCGCTGCTGAAAGCCCATTGTGTGAAGTGCCACGGACCGGAGAAGCAGTCCGGCAAGGTTCGGCTCGACGATCTGCCAGCCGATGTGGCCAGGGACTCCGCGCGCGGGCTGGCCGTCCGCGACCAGCTCCGCGACGGGCTAATGCCGCCACCGAAACAGCCGCGTCTGGACGATGCGAAGGCCCGCGCCGCCGTGGCGTGGATCACGGCGAACACCGGCATCCGGGCGGCGGCGCTGCCGAACCAGGGCAACCTGATCCCGCACGAACTTCTCTTTGGCAAACCGGCCGAAGCCGCTGCGCCGCCGGGGCGGTTCTGGCGGCTCAGCCCGGACGGTTACATGGGCCTCGCCCGCGAACTGACTCGTGGCGGCACTCCTCCCGGATTGCTGCAGCCGTTCACCCTCGTCCCGGAACGAGGCATCCGGGACTTCGCAGCCCTGTACACGATCGATGAGCCGAGTACCGAAATGCTGCTGCGGAACGCCGAGGTCATCGTCGAATTGCAGACCGCACACGAGATCAAGGACGGCAAGGTGAGCGGCAAGAGTAAAGGCTCGGTCCCTGACTTCCTCGCACTGATGGACCCGGCCACGGAACCGACCCGCAAGCACCTCGAAACAGCCGTCGCGACGCAATTCCGCCTGGCGATTGGCAGTCCTCCCAGCGCCGACGATGTAACCCGCTTTCTTGGGCTGTACGACAAGTGCGCCAGGGCCGGCGATCGCGCCGGCGCGGCCCGGACGATGCTCCAGGCCGTGCTGCTCCGCACCGACGTGTTGTTCCGCGGCGAACTCGGACGCGGCAAGGCCGACGGCTCCAGCCGCCGCATGCTCGCGCCCGCCGAACTGGCGCGAGCCATCAGCCTGGCCATGAGAGATCAGCGCGACGCCGGCCTCATGCAAGCCGCGAGCAATGGCGACCTGACCACGCCAAACCAGGTCGCCGCGCACGTCCGACGCATCCTGGACGACCCAAAGATCGACAAGCCACGCCTCCTGCTTTTCTTCCGCGAGTACTTCGAGTACGGCAAGGCCGTCGATGTCTTCAAGGACAAGCCGGAGGACGTCTTCAAGGACGATCCCGAAAGGTTCAAGCACGATCCGCGCGTCCTGGTTTCGGACACGGATCGGCTGATCGCACACATCCTGGCCGAAGATAAGGACGTGTTCCGCCGGCTCTTGACGACTTCGGACTCGTTCGTCAACTACACCATCGGCAAGAACAAGAAGACGGGAAAGATGGAACCAATGCGAGCGAACGTGCCGCCGCTGCCCGGGAGGAAGGACAAAAATCAGCAGCCGGTGCATGGTCCGGAGTATGTGTACGGGTTTGAGATCGCCGGCTGGCCGGCCGCTCAGCCTGCTCCGCTGCCGAAGGACACCCGCATCGGCTTGCTCATGCAACCGAGCTGGCTCGTCGCGTTTAGCACCAACTTCGAGAACGATCCGGTTCGCCGCGGCCGGTGGATCCGAGAACGGCTGCTTGGCGGGACGGTCCCCGATCTGCCCATCGGCGTCGTCGCCCAGGTGCCGAACGACCCGCACCGCACCTTTCGCGATCGGCTGACAGTTACCCGCGCGGCCCAGTGCTGGAAGTGTCATCAGAGGATGGACGAACTCGGCTTGCCTTTCGAGAACTTCGACCACTACGGCCGATTCCGCACGAGTGAAACCGTTCTCGATGTCGGGGCCACCGCGAAACACGTCGATGCCAGGGGAAAGCCGCTCGGGCCAGTCATGCGAAAAGCGGAGTTGAATGCGACCGGTCGCATGGACGACAGCGGCGACCCGAAGCTCGATGGAGTCGTGAAGGACCCTCGCGAGATGCTCCACAAACTTGCCGAGTCCGTGCGTGTGCGACAGGTGTTCGTGCGCCACGTTTTCCGCTTCTTCCTGGGCCGCAATGAAACGTTAAGCGATGCCAGGACGCTTCAGCAAGCGGACAGGGTTTATGTGGAAAGCGGCGGCAGCTTCAAGGCACTGGTCGCTTCGCTGCTGACTTCCGATTCGTTCCTGTATCGCGCCAGCGCAGTTGTTTCCCAATCACCACCAACTTCCAAGACGGAGCCGAAATGAATACTGAAACGACTCGTCGTGAAATGCTCAAGGGGATCGCTCTCGGTGCTGGAACAACTCTGCTGACGCCGTTCCTCGGGCAACTGGCGGCCCATGCCGCCGGCGACGAGAAGACCGCGACTCGCAAGCGCGTTGTCTTCGTCATGCAAAGCAACGGCATGAGTCCGGCCCACCTGCTCCCCTCCGGGTTGCAAACGCCCCGCGGCGGCCGCTGGTCGAACGCCACGCTCGAAGAACTGAGCCTCAAGGACCGGACCCTCCATTCGTCTCTGGAACCGCTCACCCCGTTCAAGGACCGGATCGCCCTCGTCCAGGGGCTGTCCGGGCGGATCGCCTACAGCGACCACTCGACCAACCACGGCGCGCTGGGTGCCTGCCCGGCCAACAAGGGTCCGATGGCCCAGACCATCGACTCGGCCCTGGGCGAGGCGCTGCCCGGCCTCTTCCGCCACGTCGCCATTGGCTACGGGGGCAGCACGGACAGCATGAACTACAGTTATTCGGCGAGCGGGCCGGGCAAGAACGTGCCGATCATCTGCTCGCCCGACCTGGCGTTCAAGTCGCTCTTCGGCAGCGTCGCCGAGGGGGTCGGGCAGAAGGCGTTCGACCGGCGCACCAACCTGCTCGACTTCATGGCCGATGATGTCAAGCACTCCCGGGCCGCCCTTGCCGGCGAGGAGAAGCAGAAGTTCGACCGCTACCTCGAAGCGTTCGAGTCGCTCCGCGACCGCCAGCGCGAACTCCTGGCGAAGAAGGACGAACTGAAAAGGTATGCCCCCAGGCTAGGCGACAAGCAAACGACAAGTACGTCCAGTCTGATCCTGGAGGCCCAGTTCGAGATCGCGACCGCCGCCCTCCTCGCAGGCATCACCCGGGTCGTCACGCTCATCTCTGGCGGAGGCGGACAGCGGTTCGGCAGCTTCCCGGAGTTCGGCATTCCCGACCTTCATGGAATCGGACACGGGGGTTCCTTCGGCGGCAAGACCTACGAGCAGTGCTTCGTTGAGCTGCGCCAGTTCCACACCGGGCTGATTGCCGGCCTTGCCAAGAAGCTCGAAAGCGTGAAGGAGGGCGACGGCACCATGCTCGACAACACCCTCATCGTCTATCTCAGCGACAGCGGCGACGGTCACCATCCCTCGCTGCACGAGTGGCCCGTCGTGCTGATCGGCAACCTCGGCGGCAAGCTCAAGACTGCCGGGCGATACATGCGCTTCCCGGCCTACGGCCAGAAGGCGCACCGGACGATGGCCAACCTGTATTGCACGCTGCTCCACGCCGCCGGCAAGCCGCGCGACAAGTTCGGCGTCGCCGACATCGGCCTGAAGGACATCGATCAGACCGGACCGCTCAGCGAGTTGTTGGCGTAACCGTTTAACCTGGGGGATGGCCGATGCCACACTGTCTGCTGCTCGCTCTTGCTGTCCTGTGTGTTACGGGGACCAGCCGCGCCGAGGACGAGAAAGACTTTCCGCCGGGCTGGCTCCCTCTCAACCGGCTTGAGGACAGGCCGGCCTGGGCTGGCTTCCGCAAGATCGACGACAAGATCCATCTCTATATCCCCGATGAGAAGAAGCCGGTGCGCGGCGTCTTCGTCTGCTACGTCTTCCACAGTTCCGACCCGCGCGAATTGGCTCGCCTGTGGAACTTCGCCCTTGTCACCGTGCCGTGGCCGTTCGAGTACGACCTCGGCTTCCACGACAAGCGCAACGGTCGGGCCAAGCTCGGCCACCCCGCCGGTAACATGTCTTGCCTGCTGCGCTATCTCGACCTTGTCGCGAGGGACACCAGGCATCCGGAACTGGCCGTAGCCCCGATCGTCGGCTGGCT
>JBBSDR010000304.1:0-7208 GCA_038240465.1 Gemmatales bacterium | reverse complement strand
TGCTGCGGTTGCGGAAGACCGAGGCGGCGCTGAAGCATCGCGAAGCCGGGTCGTTCGAGGCGCGGGTGGCGAGCGCGTCGGCCCTGGTTCTGGAGCGGCGCGGTCCACGGGGGGAGAAACTCCTGGTCGTCTGTCAACTGCGGGGTGCCGGTGACGTTGTGTTGCCGGGAGGTTGCGGCGAGATTGTGTTGACGACCGAGGAACCGGTTTTCTGTGACGATTCTCTGACACCGAACTTCGCCGAGGCCGGCATCACGTTTCAGCGTCCTGGAGCGGTTGTTCTGCGGTACGAGTGATCGTTTCGCGCGTGGTGCAAAAGGGTGTTCGCCTGTCGCGGCGAATGGGGATTTCTCTGGCGAAGGGGACAAGTGTGTGCTAGCAATAAAGGAGTGAGGTGGAGGGCAAGGCATGGCCGAGTCGAACAGCGAATTCGATTGCTTTATGAGCCGGCTCCGGGAGGGAAATCCCAAGGCCATTGAGGAACTGTGTGAGCGCTACGGCGGCCACATTCGCCGGGCCGTTCGACGCAAGCTGGAGCAGCGTCTGCGCCGCCAGTATGACTCCATCGATTTCATGCAAGAGGTCTGGGCCTCTTTCATCGCCGTTCCTCCGGAAGACTACACCTTCGTAACTCCGGGGCAACTGGTCACCTATCTGACGCGCATGGCGGCCAACAAGGTTGTGGATGCGATGCGCGATCGAGCGAAGTCGGTCCGGCGCGACCTCGCCCGGGATGTTCCCGGAAAGGCCGTCGCGGGCAAGGCCATCGCCCCCAATCCGACACCCAGTCAGGTCGCCATCGCCGACGAACGCTGGCAGCAACTGCTCGAAGGACTGACCGCCAACCAGCGGCAGGTTGTCGAACTGCTTCAGCAGGGCCATACCCACGAGGAAGTCGCCTTTCTGCTCAACATCCATCCCAAGGCCATTCAACGACTGATTCGCAAACTCGCCGAGCGCATCGAACCATGAACATCAAAGGTCTCTCCCTTGCTGAGATGCTCCACGCCGACGCGGAACGAGGACGAACGGCGTCCATTGTCCGCCGCTGGGAAGCAGGGGAGGAACCCGATACCCTCGCCGCCCTGGAGGAACACCCGGAACTGCAAGAGGATAAGTCCTGCGTCCTCGATCTGGTGTACGAGGAATACTGTCTCCGTGCCGATCGCGGCGAGACCATTGACGCGGATGTGTATTGCGCGCGCTTTCCTCGTTTTCGCTCCTCGGTCCTGCGAATGCTGGTATCCTACCAACTTCTTCAAGACGACCCTGAGGTGTACGAGAAGGCGTTTCCCTCCCGCTTTCCGGAGGCGGGCGAGACCATCGGCGACCTGACCCTTGTGCGGGAGTTGGGCCGCGGCACCTTCTCCCATGTGTTCCTGGCGCGCGAGGCATCGACGGGTGGCCGCCTCGTGGCCGTCAAGTTCACCTCCGATGGCCAGCATGAGGCCTGGACCCTTGGGCCACTCAATCATCCGAACGTTGTCAAGGTGCTTTCCGCCGGACCCGAGGAGACGACGGGACTGCACGTCGTCCGCATGCCCTATCATGGGCCATCGACTCTCGACGACCTGCTCAATCGGGCCTATCCGCAAGAAGGCGCGGCTCCGCCTCGAGACGCACAGCTCATCCTGGAGACGGCCCGGGCGGACGATGCGGTCGAGGCAGGCGAGCGACCCGCTCCGGTACTGCTGGGAGGTTCGTTCGAGGATGGCGTGGTCTGGCTGATCGGCCGGATGGCTGCCGCCCTGGCTTTCCTCCACGAGCGCGACATCTGCCATCGCGATCTCAAGCCGACGAACGTGCTGCTGAATCCCGCAGGTCAGCCCCTGCTGCTCGACTTCAACCTGTCGGCGGATGGAAGGGTCCCCGACGCTCGCCTGGGGGGGACGCTCCCCTATATGGCGCCGGAGCAGTTGCGAGCGATGACCAACAGCGCTCTGCCGTGTCCCGGCCCCGAGGCGGACGTCTTTGCCCTGGGTGTGATCGCCCACGAACTGCTCACGGGCCGGCATCCATTCGGCCCGATACCCCGTTCGACTTCCTCGGAGGAGTTGGCCGAACGGCTCCTCCAGCGGCAACACCGGGGTGGCTCCTTGTTCCAGAGCAAGGAACGAGTCCAGAGACCTTTCACCCAGTTGCTGGCGCGCTGCCTGAATGCCGACGCCGCCGCGCGGCCGACGGCAGCGGAATTGCAGACCGCTGCCGAGCGACATTTCACCCCGGTTCAGCCGCGCAGCCGGTTGCCGCGCAAATCACCAGCCGTGTTGATGGCGGCGATCCTCCTATTCGCGCTGGTCGGCGTCTCCTGGATGAGCCAGGCGACCCGGACCGCTCCCGTGCCGCGGGAATCCACCAACCGGATGGAGGCGGCTGCCCAATTCAGATGCGGACGCAAATATCTGGTGGAAAAGAAGGAGCAAGCAAGGGCCTACGCCGCCTTCCAGGAGTCGAACCGTTTGTGGCCCGACGGCCAGTCCCTGGCGTGCATGGCGTACCTGCGCGCGCTGGCCGGGGGCCATCACGAGGCGATTGGGTTATGCGACCAGGCGATGACGCTTGGCTTCAAGAGTCCCCAACTCCTGAACAACCGCGGCTACAGCACCATGATGCTCGGCCAGAGGAAACGCGAAGAGCGCGACCTCCCCGCCGTCACGCTCATTTACGACGCGGCCCTGTTCGACTTCAACGAAGCGATTCGCCTCGATCCAAAACTGCAGGCTTCTTACAGCAACCGCGCCCGCCTTGCCCGACGCCGTCACCTGGCCGACCCGACCTGGGCGCTCCCCGATCGGGCTGTCGAGGACGTGCGGGAAGCATGCCGGCTCAGTGCAGGCAATCCTCGCCTCCTTGTTGAGGCGGCTCGGGTCTGCATTCTCGCCTCGGTGCGGCGGGATGAACTGAAAAACGAGGCTTTGCAGTATCTCATTCAGGCCAGCGCGAAAGGGGCCGACCTGAGTTCGTTGGGACGCGATCCACTTTTTCATCCCTTGAAGGACCAGCCGCGCTTCAAGCAGTTGGTCGCGGCTCCCAAACGAGAGGTTCTTTCCACTCCGGAGCCTGGACTGCTCGATCCCATCCCCGCCTCGCTGCCCTGAGCCTCGGTCAGATCAACCCTTCTCGATTTGTGTTGATGGGTTCAGTGGCAACGCGATGCCGCGTTGCCACAATGCCCCTCCTCGGTCGCCAATCCTTCCACCTCGCCGATCCAGCTTGTAAAGGAGAAAGTGCTTTTCCGGCACCTTATCCGCCGTGGGGAAACGGCTCCGAGGGAGAGAATTCAGATATATGCACTGATTTATACTGAACAAAAGACAACTAAACTATTTCAAAAATATCCACTTTTTTTCCATTTTTGTTGTCCACCTTTTGCCTTGAAAAACGACTAGTAGAGACGACAGCGCCCCATTTCGATGTTCCCCCTTATCCATTTTCGGAGAAGTGCCATGTTTGGTCTGTTTCGTTCCGCGCCTTCCAAGCCCCGTTCGTCACGCGCTCCCCGCGCCCAACTGGGTCTGGAACAACTGGAAGAGCGCAACTGCCCGGCGGCCCCGAGCATCTCGGGGCTGACGGCAACCCACATCGGCTCCTGGCTGGCGATCGAGGGGACTGTCACCGATGAGTCCCCGGCAACCGCGCAGGTCCGTATCGGTGGTGCTCTGTCCACCCAGATCACGCCGGACGCGAGCGGCTGGTTCGGCTATGTCACCTCCTGGTCCTCAGGCACCCAGGTAACCGCCCAGGCCGTCGATAACGAAATGCTGACTTCAGGGGTATCGACCGCGACGATCGCCAACCCGCCCGACGCCAATCCGTTCTTGATGTTCATGGTTACTTACAACTCGCAGCGCCAGATCACCGTGACTGGCAGGCTCACCGACGAGTCGCCCGGCGGCCGGGTCGTGACCATCAGCGGCATGGCCTCCGGAACTGCGACGACGGACGCCTCCGGGATGTTCTCGCTGACACTGACGGCGACAGGCCTGGGAACCGTCACAGCCTCGGCGACGGATGCGGCGGGCCACGCATCTAACTCGCCCCTGTTCACCCTCAAGAGCGTTGCACCCCACATCGAGAACTTCTTCTGCTCCGAACAGCCGGACGGCTGGTATCGGTTCAGTGGCCAAGTCTACGACGAGAGTCCCAACGGCTTGACGGTCAGTTTCGGCGGCGCCCCGATAACTCTCCAGGGCGATTCCTGCCAAGTGCTTCTGGATGGAAGCTTCGCCATCCGCATCAAGCTCAACGGGACCCAGACCGACGAGGGGACCGCAACCGCTGTGGTGACCGACTGGTGGGGCCTGACCTCGAACACGGCCCAGTGCGACGTCCACCAGTCCGGCGTGTGACAAGCGAAGGACTGACGAATTCCCCCTATCCCCGAATCCACGAGCAATCGTGATTCGGACAGAAGAGTACAACCATGGCTCACTCCATCGAGACTCTGCGCCGGCTCACCCGACAGGCGGAAAAAGGCGACCCAGCCGCCCGGGGCGAACTGCAAGAGAAGGTGCATCTGGGTCTGGTCCTCGTCATTCGCCGGGTCTTGCGCACCGGCAAGGGAGTCCCGGCCCTGACGCGCTGGATCGGCCGCGCTCTGGAATCGCTGCCGCGGACGGAGGGCAGCGATCCAAGCGACGCCCTCGCACGGATGCTCTGCAATGGTCTCGCCCGGCCGGAACTCGGGCCGGAGCGAGGAACGATCCTGGCGGCGGAAACGATCGTCGAGATGGACATCTAACCCTGACAGGCAACTCATGAAGGAACAGCAAACCTTGCTGCCGCCGTCGAAGACGCTCCGGCGTTATGCGCAGGCGCCAGCTCAACTCCGAGAGTGGGGGATGATCCAGTCAGCCGCCTGGATTGTGTGCGCCCAGGGCAGCAAAGCCCCGTCTTTGCCTCTGGCGGAGACGCTTCGTCTGTTTGGTTTCAGCGTGCGCGAGGCGGCCACGGCGGACGATCTTCTGCGCCTCGCCCGGGAGAACCCCGACCTGATTGTCCTCGAAGACAGTCTTCCGGACCATCCGGCGGCCGACGTCCTGTACAAGCTCAAGGAGACGCCGTCCTACGCCTCGATTCCCGTGCTGCTGCTGGGCGATCCCGCCTTGCCCGCCGCCATCGGGCCGCGGGAGGCGGACGGCTATCTGAGCGGCTGTCCTGAAGTGGCGGAACTCCTGGCCTGGGTGCGGGTGCTGGTGCGCCAGCAAGAGTCGGTGCGGATGGAAACGCTCGGACGATTGACGGCGGGCATCGCGCACGACTTCAACAACTTGCTCACGATCATCATGGGACACGCGGAGTTGCTGGAGGCCAGCCTGCCTTCGGCGAGTCCGGAGCGCGAACTGATCGGAGTGGTCGAGCGCACGGCCGAGATCGCCTCCCAACTCGCCTCGCAGATGCTGGCCTTTACACGACAGCAATCTCCCGAGCCGCAGCCGGTCGACGTCGATGAGTTGATCGGCGAGAGCTTCGAGATGCTGAGGCGGGCGTTCCCTTCGCAGATCGAGTTCGTCATCGAGCCTGGGGCGAACGTGCCTCTGGTTCGGGGCGTATCGAGTCAACTGACGCAGGTGTTACTCAACCTCTGTCTGAACGCGCGCGATGCGATGCCGCTGGGAGGACTGCTGACGGTGACGACGGAAGCGGTGACGCGCGAGATGAGAGAACTGCTTCGTCTCTCCGTGGCGGACACGGGTTCGGGTATTGCGCCGGAAGCGCTGCCGCACATCTTTGAGCCTTCCTTCACGACGCGGCCCGGGAGGGGCAGCGGCATCGGCCTGGCCAACGTTTCGCGTATTGTGCGGCAGCATGGCGGCTGGATCGAGTGTACCAGTGCGGCGGGACGCGGCAGCCGCTTCGACGTCTATCTGCCGGCGATTTGACGCCATGGCGAAGAGATCGCCGAAAGTAAATCCGGACCTGTGTCTCGGCGCCGAGAGATTGCCCGGATCCAACAGGATCGACCTGAATGAAAGTCCGAGAGGGATACGCATCCTTTTCGAGCAGACTTGTCATCCCCCGACGACGTCAGCCGTTCGATCGGCACGCGCGAACGCCGCCCACTCTTCTCGCAGCGCACCCGCACGGGGGTGCTGGCGTCGAGGGATTCCAGTTGCCACGTCGCAAAGTTTTTTGGGAGAAGGCCGGGGAAGGCCCAAAGTGGGGACGTCACGTCTCGACCGGCAGGCCCATCATCTCGCGAAGTTTGCGATGCACTTCCTTGATCTTCAGCGGCATTACCATCACGGACGACGTCGAACGCTTCTTGATGCGCGGCTGCCAGTCGGCCTGTTCTGCCGACAAAATCAGGATGCCGCCGAGCCGGGCGCCGATCTTGTCCGCCTCCGCCATGATGCGCTCGAACAGGATCAGGCCGTCCTCCCCCGTGGTCACCGCATTGACGATCAGCCCCTGGTAGGGCTGCTGGCGGTAACGGTCCAGCGCCCGCGCCGGATCGATGGCCACGAACACGCGGAAGCCCAGTTCCTTGAGCTTGTGGCGGAAGGCTTCCTGCCATTTCTCGTCCGCCTCGACGACGAAGATGCCGGGCGGACCGCTGGGGCCAGAACCCGCGCCGCCTTCCAGTTCTCGGCGCACTCCGCGAACGGCTTCCAGAAGTTGGGCCGGCGTCTGATGCCGGCGCGCCGGTTGTAGCGACATCATCGTCTCGACCAGTTGCAGGACAGCCGGGGTGGTATCGACGTCCGCGCGTGCCAGCGGCTTGACCTCGGTGAAGCGGCGTGCGTTCATGCGCGCGTTCTTATCTTTGGTCATCTCCAGGGGCGAACGGCCCGAGAGCATTTCGTACAGGACGCAGCCGAGAAAATAAATGTCGCTGCGAACGTCGCCTACCTTGACCCCCGTCAACTTTTCGAGGCCGGCATAGTCCACCGTGCGATCGACCTGCTCGGCATCGTCGGAGGAGATGCGCGCCAGCCCGAAGTCCACCAGCTTGGCAACTCCCTGGCTGGAGACGAGAATGTTGGTCAGTTTGATGTCGCGGTGAGTCAGCCCCTTGCTGAAGGCGTAGGCCAGGCCGTTGGCGGCGTCTTCCAGCAGCTTGATCGCCTTGAGCGGCTCCAGCTTCTTCGACGAAGCCTGAATCTCGCGCAGGTTGCCGCCCTCGACGAACTCCATGACCATGAAATACTGGCCGGTCCCCGGGTCCTGGCTGACGTTGAGGATCTCGACGATGTTGGGGTGCTGCA
>JBBSDR010000303.1:0-7212 GCA_038240465.1 Gemmatales bacterium | reverse complement strand
CGCAGGGTGTCCGCGGGCGGATTCGCCAGATCGTTCAACACGCACCAGATCGACCGCTGTTCCACCGCGGCCAACGTCTGCGCGGCATCCGCCATGCGCGAGACATAGTCGCCGATTTCCCTCTGCCGGGGAACGAGGACCTCGGCATCCGGCTCCGCGGGCAAGCGATAGAGCGTGGCCAGGTCGGTCGATGCTTCCGGGTCGGGCTGCCAGCCCCGGCTGCTCAGGTGCAGTTGCAGGTCCTCGGCTCGCAAGGCGGCAATCTGTTCGCGAGGAAGTTTCAAAGCGTTCACAGGGCCTCCTTTCGGGAAGCCCGTTCCATCAGGCTCGTCAAGCTGTCCGGCGTCAGCAAGTTCACTCGCGGCAACTCAATCGTGACGGATGTCGTGTTCGTGGTGTCTTTCATGCCGGCCAGCGAATGCCAGTAAGCAGCATGTCGCATCAGCATCCGATCCTCCGACTGATCGAGCCATTGAATCAAGGCATCAGGAACACGAAGGACGACCAGTATGCGCGGGATTGCGGTCGGCTGACGCAGTTCATCATAATTCTTGACCGGGAGCGGAAACTGCACAGTTGTTGGACTCAGCACGTCCTGCGCGGTGGCCTTCAGTTGAACCTCGATTCGCGGAGAGCGGACGACTGCCTGAGTGTGAATCCATCCTCTGGCCCCAATGGTCACATCCACACTATCGTCATCAACCAGCGTCGCCTGACAGGCATAACCGGCGCGAGCTGCGACAGCATGAACGTAGGCGATGCTAAACTGTTGCTTTCGCTCGTTGTCCGTCACGCATACATCTCCGGAATCTGACGACATTCAACGTGCATCGGTCCTTCCTCTCACTTCGGGCCGAATAAAGGCCGAATTTGGCGTCAGGAACCGAAGCCCGTCTTCATGCCGCAAAACCAATCTTCACAATGACTTGCGGCGAGTAAATCAACCGATCTTCCTCATCGTTCTGAATGCTGGAGCGCACCCCGACCGACCACACCCTCGACCGGGGGGTGTGGAGCATGTGAAATGAAACGAATGTTTCCGGCTTCAGAATAGTGGACTGAAGACCATATTACAAGTCTCGGCGCGATAATTCTGTTGACCCGCGCCGCCCCATCAGGATCGCCCGCTGCTCATCAACCCGCTTGCGGTCACGAGGGCGTCACTCTCGGCCCACGAAGACCAGTTCGCCGTAATCCTCGTACTGATGGAAATTCGCGACCGGCAGCGGCGCCGTCGAGGACAACTCGGGCTGCTCGAACGCGACGGAGTAGTCGTAACGGCACAGGGCGAAACGCCACTTGTCGCCCGGTTTCGGCTTGCCACCGGTCGCCTCAAAGGCGGTCCACGGAATCCGGCCCTCGACCGTCCAGCCCTCATCCTTGTCCTTCCAGTCGTTCAGCGTGCCACGCAACTTCACCGCCGACTCCATGCCGAGTTTCGTGTCGGGACCGAACCGCTGATAGCCGCCGCTGCCGCGCGAGGGCAGGAACAGTTCCATCTGCGTGTTCAGCGCGTTGATCTCGAACTCGTAATAATGCAGCCCCTTCGCGCCGTCGCCGCCCGGCTTGAAGAACAACTCGAAGACGTCGTCGTACCACGTCTGGCCATTCTTCTCCTTCACCAGCGCGTACAGGTCGCTGTCCTCCATCTCGGCCATGAAGTAGAGATGGCGATCGTCCCACAGCAGCCGGGCCTTCGTGGCCGTCTTCGCCTTGCGCTTCTGCCAGAAGACGACGAAGTCCTTGATCTCGACGGCATCGTCCCAGGCCTTTTCGTCGATCCGTCCGTCAATGGTGATGGGCAGCCTGCGCCAGCGGCACTCGACCGAACGCTGCACCGGCAGGGCCGCCTCTTCCTTCTTCGGCTCATCCGGGGCAAACGCCGCCAGGGCCAGCAGCAGGGCGGCCAGCACAAGCAGGGCCGGCAGAGGTCTGATCATGGTTTCGTCTCCTTGTGTGAATCCGGCTTGAGCGACGGAATGATCCAGCGCAACAGTTGCAGCAGCAGGAAGGTCCCCAGCACCGGGCCGACCGTCCAGCCCAGCCAGGTGACCCAGCGCGACAGGATGACCAGCAGAATGATCCCCCATAACAAGCCACAGCCGATCAGCGTCATCGTACCCTTGAAGGTCACCTCTTCCGATGCCTCGGGATACTCCAACTGAGAGACGCGCCGCTTTGCCACGCTCCGGCGGGCGGCGTCGTCCAGTTCCAGGCAGCGAACGGCGTCCTGCCAGGAAAGGGCCAGGCCATCCGTGCGGCCGTCGGCACGGGTGCGGGCCAGGGCGATGACGTCCTCGACCACCTCGGCCAGGACCGGCCAGGGGTCCCAGGCGTCCCAGCCCTCCTCGTGGCGACTGCCATTGGATTCCTGCCAGGACAGAGTTGATGGCCCGCGACTGCCCCGAGGGAACAGCAATTCGGCGCTGCCCTTGCTTCCCAGGATACGCAAGCGCAGACGATCGTCGGGCTGGCGCGGAAGGAAGTTGACGTGCAGCAGGCCGGCCTTCTCGAATCGGCCCGCCAGCAGGACGGGCAATCCCGCTTCAAGGGTTTCGCCCCACGTCAGGGCCGACACCTCGGCAATTTCGCCTCCAAGCGCGCGCAGCACGTCCCAGCCAGGCAGACAAGGCGAGGCCCCCGCGACGTCTGTCGCCAGCAGCACCTCGTCCAGCGACCAGCGTTCGACCTCAAGCAGCTTCAGTTCGCCGAGAGTTCCGGATATCGGCAGAGGCAGAGGCGGGCGCGGGGCGGGTTGGGGATGGTCCAGCACCTGTACGTTGGATTCCGTCGCGGCATGCGGACGAGTGAAGCCGTCGGCTGTCGTGTAGCGTTTCTCGACTTCCGCGACCGCGGGTAGGGTGATGCCTGTCTCGGCAGGAGGGCTGGAAATCCCCGGTGCGAGCAACTCCTTGAGCCGCAAGATGGCGGGATGGAAGGCGTCGGGAAGCAGAGGCAGCAACACCTGTCTGGTGTCCTGCTGCATCATGCCGGCCTCATACGCGCCATCCGGACGGGTATCGGCGGGATGCAAACACACCACAGTGCGCTCGGACTGCAAGGCACGGCGAAGGTGGGTTGCGCGACGGTCGAGGCGGCTGGCGATGACCACGGCTTCGACGGCGGGATCGGCCAGGACTTCTTCGAGATCGCTGACCCGCTTGACGCCCTCAAGGACGGCATCGACGGCGTAGAGGAACTCGTGCCGGCCCGTCGCGGCCAGGGCGCGGGCCAGTTCCACACCATCCGCGTCGTTGCCCACCAGTGCAAATCGCATTCGGTCTCTTTCAGGATTCGACCATTGAGCCGCGAGGAACGCGCTCGCCAGAGGCTCGCGGCTAAACGAGGGGATCGTTATTCAGCGCAGCCTGCGCAGGCCGAGTTTCTGCAAATCAGCGCCGACGCCGCGCATCTCCTCGGGACGTCCCGGCGCTGACAGGGAGAGTCTCTCCATTGGCCAGCGGTCCGCGTCGAAACGGTTGGGATGGGCGAAATTCAGTGTCGCTCGCCGCGCGCCGCCCGGTCCCCAGATCGCCTGCCAGCCGGACAGTCCCTCGGCCTTGTCCGGAATCGTCTTCAGCGTGGCGGCGCCGAAGTGCAGCCGGCGATCAAACACGTCCTGATCCCCTTGCCAGAGCAACTCGCCGCGTTGCAGCCCGCCCGGCTCGGTCAGCAGCACGCCTCCCTTGCCGCCGAAAGGATTGAGGATGGTACAGAAGCGAGTGTGGACCACGATCGGTTCTTCCGGCGGCGCCGTGCCATCGACTCGGCCCACCCGGACGGCCGCACGGGCCGCCGCCACCGTCACGTTTTCCAGCGAACAGGAGAGATTCATCTTCGTTCGCGGCTCGGCACCCGGCTCCAGAGCGATTGCATCCAGCCCGGCGACAAGGACGCTCTGAACCAGCCGCACCCGTGCGCCGTTGCCCTGGACGACAATGCCAGAACCTCCCGAGAACAGCACCGACTCGTCGATCGACAGCACCGGCGTTCGCTCGCGCGTCTCGGTCTTTCGCACCGGCTCGCCGCCCTGAAAGAGAATCAGGCCCTCGAAGTTTCGCGGTGCCTTGATGGGAACAGTCAGGTGAACGTCGTGCAGACGGAGAGAGCCGCCCTTGATCTTGATCAGGCTCGTGTAATCCGAGGACCGGATCTCGCCGCCAAGGATGTCGAGATTGCCGTTCTCGATCTCGATGAAAGCGCCGGGATCGCGAACGAGTGTGGCCGACGACTGAAGGACCAGACGTTCGCTTGTCGCGTCCTTGCCGGTCCCCTTCTTCAGCGGCTCCAGCACCACAACCAGATCGACGTCCTTGACGCGGATGGCGCTACATGTGTGGACCATGCCCTGTGCCGAGCGATAAAGATGCAGGACCACGCGCGGCGCGAATCGGCGCGAGCGCGGCAGTTGCTCGAGATAATCGCCGACGTCGCCCTTCGTCAAATCGAGCCGATCGCCATGAAACAGGCCATCTGCCGTTGTCGGGATTTCCGGCGCGGAAGAACTGAGCAGTTCGACCGCCGGCGTCACGAATCGTTGCACGGTCCACTGCGGCCAGCGATCTCGCGCGGGCGGCAGCAGATGGATCGGACAGCCGATCGTCAGGGCCGGCTTCTCCTTGTCGGAAGCGGCCAGGCACGGCCAGGAGGTTGACGCGAAGCCGACCGGCTCCCCGGGCGTGCGCTGCGTGCCATACTCCGCGATGGACACCTCGGCCAACTCCGGGAACGCCGCTGCCGGCCAGCCCATCTTCTCGACGCGCTCGGCACCGCCTGACGCCCACTGTCGCTCCCAGGCGCCGATGTTGTTGACCTCGATCTCCATCGGCCCGCGCAGGAGATATTTCCAGCCGGTGTAAAGACAGTTTGTCGCCTGCCAGCGCATCGTCTCCGGCCGCATCGTGGCGGGCAGATCGAGCAGGACGCCCTCCAGTCCCGGACCCGATCGCGCCAGCACGGTATCCCAGGCCTGCACCTCCAGCGTGTCG
Organism: Gemmatales bacterium; assembly: GCA_038240465.1. Lineage (GTDB taxonomy): Bacteria > Planctomycetota > Planctomycetia > Gemmatales > Gemmataceae > JBBRIK01. Next base: position 2,224 of record JBBSDR010000303.1, on the reverse strand, counting down.
GCGGCCAGGGAAGCCGGCTCCTCCGCGCGCACGTGCACTCCGACGCTGCGGCCGACCAGTGTGGATCGAAGCAGCAGCACCTTGTTGCGTTCGCCGTTGTGGGCATGGATGTCAAGCAAAGGCATGTCACCTGTTGTCAGCAGGGTGTCGTCGAGCAACACCTGGTGCGATCCGGTCTCCAGGTCGAGTCCGAGCAGGGAGCCACCCCGCGCTTGACAGCGGCTGAGCCGGCAGCGAGCGGGTTTGCTGTCCTTTGCTCCGCCTTCGAGTCGGGCCACGGCAACGCCCGCCGGATGCGAGCCGGACACACTGAAACTGCAACTCCTCGCCGTGAAATCGCCGCGAATCACGCGAGCAAACGAAGCGCGACTCTCCGATACGGGCCGCGCGGACGCCAGCACGAATTCCAGTCCCTCCAGGGTGAGCCTGCCATCCTGCACCGCCGCGAAGGGAGGCAACGGCTTCTCGCGTTCGCGCTCCACGTCCCAGCACAGCAGCGGCCGATAGCCGGCGGCGGCGCGGATCAGCACGCTCTTGCCGGTCAGGGCGAAGGAAGTCTCGTACAGGGGGCCGTTGTCCTCGATCTCGATGATGGCGTCGTAGAGGCGTTCCGCGCCGAGCGGGCCAACGGCACCCTTCTCCTGGATGGCCTTCGCGGCGGCGGCGACAGTCGCATAATCACCCGTTCCGGCTGGTTGCCGGCGAACGCGGAACACCGGCAAGTCCGCGGGCAACGGCTTCTCGTCCCAGCCCTCGGTGAAGGTCTTCGTCAGCCGTTCGCGGTCGAGAACGGGGTTCTCGGCTCGCAGCGGCGGCCAGACCTGGGCCGGCGGGTTCTTGTCGGGGTCCTTCGGCTTGACGATCGGATCGACGGGCGGATCTTGCTTGACCGGCGGACGCGTGCCGATTCCCGAATCGCCCGAACGATCGCCCGAGTCGTCGGGCGAATCGCTCTTCCAGGGCCGGAGGATGAGCAGGACGACCAGGCCGAGCAGCACAGCCCCGCCGCCGATCCCGAGCAGCAAGCCTGTCCGGTTCGGTGGTCGTTTCCTGGAGGCGGCCCTGGGAGCGGCAGGCTTCTTGACTGGCTCCTCGACTGTCTCCTTCTGTTTGACGCGCGGGGCGGGGCCTTGCGGCGCGCGGGGCGTCTCCACAACGGTCGAGTCGCTCTCTTTTTTCTGGCGCGGGCCGCGTGCCGCTTCTTTTTTGCGTAGTGCAGCGAGACGCGGCGCGCGGACGGTCTCGGGCAGCCGATGCTCGGCCTGGGTCAACGCCTGAAGCAATTCGCGCGGCGTCTGGTAGCGATCCTCCGGCTTCTTGGCGAGCATCTGCTGGACGATGCAGGCCATCGCCTGAGAGACGTCGGAACGGACCTGCCGGACGTCAGCCGGCTCGACCTCCATGTGCTTGTAGATGCGTTCCGCAAGGCCGCCCTCGGGAAAGGGCGGCTGGCCCGTGAGCATGTGATAGAGCGTGCAGCCCAGCGAATAAATGTCGCTGCGCGTGTCGGCGGAGCGGCTGTCGCGCGCCTGTTCCGGTGAAATGTAGTCGATCGTTCCGACGGTGAACCCTTCGCGAGTGACGCGAAATTCCTGATCGTCGATCTGGCGTGACAGGCCAAGGTCCGTGAGCTTGACGACGAGTTTGCCTTCGATATGCGTCAGGAGGAAGTTTGACGGCTTGATGTCGCGGTGGACGATGCCGCGCTTGTGGGCGTGAAGCAAGGCGCGCGCGGCCTGAAAGGTGATTTGCCGTGCTTCCTCGACGTCGAGCCGGCCCTTCTTGGTAATGTGGTCGGCCAGGTCTATGCCGTCGACGTACTCCATCGCGAGGTAGGTGACGCCCTTGATCTCGCCGACCTCGAAGACCGTGACAATGTTCTCGTGGCGCAGTTGGGCGGCGTTGTGGGCCTCGTGATGAAATCGTTGCACGGCGTCGGGGCGGGCCGCCATCTTGGGATTGAGCACCTTGAGGGCGACTTCGCGTCCGGTCTCGGTATCGCGCGCCCGATAGACGGCCCCCATGCCGCCCGTCGCGATGTGCGCCAACACTTCGTACTTTCCCAGAGGGACCATCTTCGCAGGCTTCGATGGTTCCTTCAGGGACGGATCGGAGGACATGCTGCACCCTCGAGAGCGATGGGTGGACCCGAAAAACCCAAGCACCGATCATACAGCCTTTTCCTGGCGCATGACAACAATTACCGGCGAGGGGGGGGGGGGGG
>JBBSDR010000302.1:0-7217 GCA_038240465.1 Gemmatales bacterium | reverse complement strand
TTCGCATCACTCCGGTCGCTGACGCTCCCGGCTCGCCAATCCTTTTAGCTCATCAGCGGATCGAACATCAGGACGATTTGCGCCCGCGCGATGCGAAGGTGCTTGATCACCGATTCGAGCCGGTCCACCGCCAGGGCGCGAGCGGAACTGACGCAGTCGTCGATCATCATCTCCAGTTTTTCCAGTTCCTTGACCGCGGCCGCCGGCCCGACGTTCGTCTTCTTCGGTCCGGTCTTCTTGGGGGCGACTACAGCGCCGTTGGGGTCCGTGCGGTTGTCCGCGCGCATCTTGCTTTTCAGACTCGCCAGGTTCGCCCGGATCCGTTCCGAGGCGTCCTGACCGGGATTGTCGATTTTCCACTGCTCGAGGATGGCCGAGTTGTCTTTCAGGTCGAGCCATTCCGGATGCTCCTCGAGCTGATGACGGAAGTATCCTCGGAGGCTCTGTCCCTTGTTCTTCTTGCGTGGCATGTCAGTCCTCGTGATGACTCGTTGAGATTTCCTCCCCACTGAAAGTTAGTTATATCATTTCCCGCTTAACTTGCAAGACGAGCGTTTCATCGCGATGAAACATTTCCTTCTCAGCAAGGAAATGTATCATCCATTGGTGCAATAGCTAATTCGACCAGGAAGCGGCCGAGGCGTTCGGTGAGGACCTCCATCAGGCGTTGTCCCTTTTCGGCCGTCGCCGCCGAGGGATCGCCCAGGCCCGTGTTGGTCGTGACCAGGTGCCAGGGACGTGTAATGCTGATCCAGCCGCGATTGATCGCGTCGAAACGGCTCGGCCGCGCCTGTCCCTTATCGGCCAGTTCCGGCCGCATCAGATCGGGAAAATAAGCCAGGCCGAGGCTCGTCTCCACTTCGTCAGCATGTTCCCCCGGCGACTGAAAAATCTCCGGATAGACATCGGCGGCCATGCGATACCAGTCGCAAACGCAGAGGAAGACACTGGTCCGATGATGCAATTCGCGCGTCAGCGGTTTCAGTTCATTGCCGCCGTGGCCGTTGAGTAACACCATCTTCTTGACGCCCTGTCGTTCCATCGATTCGACGAGGTCGCTCAGCACGCGCAGCAGCGTCGTCGGCGTCACGCTGCACGCCAGCCCGCCCGGGATTTTCAGATGATTGGTGTTGACGCCGTAAGGAATGGCCGGAAGCAGCAGGACACTTGCACCTTGCTTGTAAGCATATTCACAGGCACGCGAGCCGATTTCCTCGACTTGCAAGGTGTCCGTACCATAGGGCATGTGCAGGTTGTGCGGCTCCGTCGCCCCGAACGGGAGGACCACCACATCCCAGCGGCGTGCAGGGAGAGAAGAGTGGTTCTGATCGGCAAGTACCCATTCGCGCACGATCGTGGCCTCCCGTTGGTTGCAGTCGCTCGTTTTGGTCCGAACCATCAGGATACGACCCGCCATCCGGATCGTTTACGGCCGGGGCGGTATTTGCGGTGGGATCGCTATCGGTCCAGCGGCATGATACACTATCTCGATAAGCCTCCCCCCGCACCCCGAGGTCCGCGATGCTGCTGAAGATGGCCAAACGCCTCCTGTTCGAGACCGACAAGCGCCTGCTCTGGAAACTGGCCTGGAACATGGGCATCAAAGGCATGCTCTCCATCGAACGGCACAAGAGCCGGCTCAAACGCGGACAGTACTTCCCTCCCTTCCTCTATGTCTCGATCATCAATAGCTGCAACCTGCGCTGTCAGGGCTGCTGGGTGGACGTGGCCGCCAAACAGGAGATCATCGAGCCGCCCGCGTTTCACAAGCTCATCCGCGAAGCGAAGGCGATGGGCAATGTCTTCTTCGGCATCGTCGGCGGCGAGCCATTCATGCACCCGCACCTGCTCGACATGCTCGCCGAGCATCCCGACTGCTATTTCCAGATCTTCACCAATGGCCACTTCATCACCGAAGAGCGTGCCAGGCGGATGCGGCAACTCGGCAACGTGACGCCGCTCATCAGCGTCGAGGGCAGCGAGATCGTCAGCGACGAACGCCGCGGCCGTAAGGGAGTATTGTCCAAGACCCTCCAGGGCGTCCACAACAGCATCAAGCAGCGCGTCTTCACGGGCGTCTGCACCAGTCTCTGCCAGACGAACATCGACGACCTGCTGACGGAAAAATGGATGGACAGGCTCATCGAGATGGGCGTCCTGTACACATGGTTTCACGTCTATCGGCCGATGGGGCCGGAAGCGAATCCGCAGTTGTGCCTGACGCCGGAGCAGTCGCTCAAGGCGCGGAAGTTCGTCGTCGAGATGCGGGCCAAGAAACCGATCGTCATCGTCGATGCCTATTACGACGGCGAGGGCCAGGCTCTGTGTCCGGCGGCGAACGGCATCAGCCATCACATCAATCCCTGGGGCGACATCGAGCCTTGCCCCATCGTGCAGTTCACCAAGGAGTCGATTCACTCGACCAGGGACGATCCACGAACGCTGAAGGAGAAGTTCTTGCAGTCGGAGTTCCTGCGCGACTTCCGCGAACTGGCCCAGTCAACGACGCGCGGCTGCATCGTCCTGGAACGGCCGGACCTGTTGAAGGCACTGGTCGAGAAGCACGGCGCGAAGGATTCGACAGTACGCGGAACAGCCCTGGAGGAACTGGGGGCGATGACGGTGCGGACGTCGCAGTACAACCCGGAGCAGGAGGTCCCGGAGAAGAGCTGGCTGTATCGGCTGGCGAAGCGCTTCTGGTTCAACGATTTCGGCGTCTATCGCGGCCGCGATCACGCCCGGGCGTCGGCTCCGGCTGTGCTGCGCGGCGGTGGTCGAGACACTCGCATTCCCGCAAAAACCTGATCGTGTCGTCGTTCAGCTTTTGCGGTGGGTAGTCAGGTTTCCTCGACGAATTCCAGGCGAAGCACGCCATATTCCGCCGAGCGATCACTGACGATAAACCAGAAATGATGGATCTTTCCGTCGCCGTCCTGGTCTCGAAATGCGATGTCGTAGACGAAACGCGACGAATCACCTTCAAGTCGGCGGGAAGGATCTCGCCGAAAGGTATCCCCATGAACGCGAAGGTCCTGGTTGAGGGAGGCATAGAGGATGATTCGGCCCTGCCGCGAGAGTCCAACGTGACTTCGCAAGTAGTCACGGACAGGGGGAGCGAAATCCAGGGAATAGGGCATGGACGCGCTCCTTAGATATCTTCGCCGGCCTGAAGGCGCGCCAGGATCTCGTCCCCGGAGACGTAATCCTCATCCCTCGTTTTGCTCACGGCCTCGCGGCAGCGATCGAGAAGTCCGGGTGGAGGTGGAGCGCTGAGGCGGTCGTGCAGATCGGTCACCTCTCTCTTGAGCCGCATGACTTCCGCGCTCGCTTTTGCCAGGGTTGCTCGGACACCCCGGGCTTCGTCACCTCCGACGGTGGCAAAATGACTGATCCGCTCGACCACCCTTTCCGCCGTCCGCAGACAGTCGAGAAAACCATCGACGATGACCAGAAGGGCGCGCCCCTCCATGCCCTTGTTCAACTCAGCGATTTGCCGCTGCCAGAGTTCTCCGATGACTCCCGCGACGAACAGAGTTGTGTCCGCCAGCACCCGGGGGATCCCCGGGTTCAGGTCAGGGCCTTCCCGGGCCACGGCTTCGTCAAGCGGCCGGAGACTGCTTTTCGCGATGTCCGGAAGGAGCATGGTTGTCATGGAATACCTCGGGGTGAGAGTCTGGTTTGATTGTACCTCAACGCCGTGGGTGTGTCTGCGTCCGGGGGTGCATTACGATTGGCTGGCCAGGTTGAAACCGGCGTGAGCGACGCGCGTCTCGAACAGGAGCAAGCCCCAGGGCAAACGCGGCACTTGCCAACCACGGATCGAGGTTTCCTTGTGAAATCTCAACCGGCTGCAACGCGACAGGATTGCACCAGACGTCTGCCCGTTGCGCCGGTTCAACCGCACGCGCCCCCACTGTCTCCTCAACCTCCTCTGCCGCGATCGCCTCAACGGGTGCAACCTGTTCTGCCGGTGTGACAGGCGCCCGGCTCATCTCCTCCTGTCCTTCCGCCGGCCGAGCAGGGATAGGTTCGGCGAGGGACTGGAAGAACTGGTCGATCCAGTCGCGCATCGACTTGAGCCATTCGGACGCATCCATCGCGGGCATCCGCGGTTGTTCTTGCTGTAGCGGCTTCACGCCCTCGAATTCGTCGAGTCCTTCCTTGACGCCGGCGATGAAGCGCTGCACCGTCGGCGGGTCCTCGGCCTGATGCTCCCCCTCGTTTTCCTCAACGCCCTCCCCTCCAAGACTTCGGAGGATCGCCTCGCCCGCGGAAACCAGAGTGCCACTGCTGTCGCTCGTCGCCTCGGCCAGCTCCCCCGAGCCGAAGACGAGGCTCGCGTCGGCAGAGACCACAAGCTCCGTCCCATTGCGCTCGACCTGAAGACCATTGGCGAGCGTGGCGACGAAGACCAGGGGCGCGGCATCCTCGACCGGCGCCAGCGCCACCGTGAGATCGTCCGGGCCGAAGCGAAGGACGACCAGGCCATCCTCACCCGTGTTGCTGACGTAGACCTCGATTCGGCCGGCGCTGTCGGTCAGGACGCTCAGGGCGCTCGGATCGTGGAGGGCATCGCTGAAGCGAACGTCCGACTCGCTGTAGTGCAAGCCATCGCTACTCGTCAAAAGCGATACGCTGCCGTCCTCGTTGGCCGTGAACAACTCCGGGAACGCCTGGCCGGGAAGCGTCACGGACTCCAGAGCGTTGCCGTCGCGGCCAGACGCCGCCGTGAAGAGCGTGCTGACCGTTCCCGCGTTAAAATCGAGCGCCACCACCCGTCCATCCGCCAGAAGCGCGACATTGCCGGACAGATCGACAACAGCAGCGCCGAGTCCGAGCGTCTTCGCGCCGCTGTCGTTGAAGAAGCCGTCGCCGATGCCCGGCAGCAGCGTCGCGTTCTCTCCGGCTCGACTGGCGGTGAGAATGTCGGGAATGTTGTCGCCGTTGAACAGCCCGGTGGTCACCTGGGTCGGCCCGAAGGTGCCTGTCTTCAGGCGCGGGCCAAGCCGGAAGGTCCAGGCGCCGTCCGGGCCGATACTTCCCAAAAAAACGCTGACGTGGTTGGAACCTTGATTGGCCACAACAAGATCGGGAACACCGTCGCCGTTGAGGTCGGCGACGTGCAGGGCATCCGGACTGGTGCCGGTGAAGAACGAATGCGGGGCCGTCTCGAAGGAGCCGTCGGCCTTGCCCAGGTAGACGAGGATGCTGTTGCTGCCGGTGTTGGCGAAGATCAGGTCCTTGACGCCGTCGGCGTTGAGGTCGGCCAGAGCCACGTCTCCCGGACCGATCAGGCCGTTGCTGCCGTCGCGCTGGAAAGCGCCGGGCGTGAAGGTGCTGGTGCCTGGAGTGCGCAGTTCCGACATCGCCCGGTCCTGGCCCTGGTTGGCGAGGACGACGTCGCCGTTGACGTTGGTGATGACGAAAGGCACACGCTGATCGGCACGGACGAAGGGGCGGAAGGTTCCGTCGCCGTTGCCGAGGATGAACAGGACGTCGCCGAAGCCGTTGCCGACCATCAGGTCGAGATGGCCGTCGCCATTGACATCCGTGGTGTTGATGCCGGTGGGGGAATTGCCGGCGGCGACGCGCGAGAGGAGAGAGAAGGTGCCATCCCCGTGGCCTTCGTAAATCCAGACTTCGCCGCGATCTTCCATCAGGATCGCGACGTCGAGTTTGCCGTCGCCGTTGAAGTCGCCGGCCACCATCGCGCCGGGCCGATTGTTGACGAGGGGGCCGGCGCTGGTGGAGAAGGAGCGATCCGGACTGGGATTGGCCAGGCCGCCGGGAACGCCGAGCAAGGTGCTGAAGCTGTGGGCGGCCTGATTGACGACGACGATGTCGGGGTGCTGATCGGCGGTGAACTGGCCGGCAACGATGCTGACTGTCCGTTCGAGCGAGTGCAGCGAGGCCTGGTTGGTTGCGGAGATTTCCAGGGTCGAGGAGCTGAGCGTCGCCTTGTAGCGCGCGGACTGGGCGAAGGTGTGTTGCGGATCGTTGTAAAGCACGGTGACGTCACCGGACGCCTGATCGCTGACGATGATGTCGGGACCGTTGAGGCCATCGACATCGGCGACGGCGATATCCGAGGGAGCCACGCCGACGGGAATCGTCGGGCCGGTGACCAGGGAGCCATCGGGCTGCTGGTAGGCAATGGTGATGGTATTGTCGGCCGGACTGGCGATGATGAGATCGTCGAGTCCGTCGCCGTTGAGGTCGGCCGTGGCGAGGCGCTGCGGCAAACGGCCTGGGACTGCGCCGGGCCGGGCAACGAAGCTGGCGCCGTCGAAAGAATACAGGGTGTCGGCCGTGGCGACGACAGGGCCGGCGAGGGTGTTGAGGATGGTGATTTCGCGCGCGGGCTGGCCGGGGTTGATGACGATGGGAGGCGCAAAGACGTTGGGCGAGCCGGGGATGCCGCGACGGAACAGGATGTTGCCGCTGTCGTCGAGAATGACCGTGTCGGGCGTGCCGTCATGGTCGAAGTCGGCCAGGAACGGAGTCTGCCGCCGCTCGACCGCTTGCTCCGCTGTCATGCGCGAGAAAGGGGGTATCGGTTTGGGGAAGTCGATGATGGTCAACGTCAGCCCGCCCACCGGACCAACGCCGGCGAAGTTGCCGCCCGGGGTCTGAACGGTTGTCACACGGAGGTTGTCGTTGTTCAGAAAGACAGTCACGTCATTGGAGGAAGTGCTGGTTGCGATCACATCGGGGGACCCATCGCCGTTGACGTCCGCAAGTCGGAAGGCAGCCTGTTCAAAAAGGAATCCGCCGGTCGTTTGATCGGCGAAGGGGGCGAAATGAAAGGGGGCGAAAGTGCCGGCGGTTGTACCCAGGTAGAACGTCACGGAATTGGTCGTGCTGTTACTGGCGACCAGGTCCGGCAGGCCGTCCCCGTTGATGTCCGCAACCTGGAGGAATGTCGGCTGGTCGGGAGTGGAAATAGTATCCGCCGGAGCAAAGGTGCCGTCCGCGCGAGCCTTGAGGACCGAGATGGCATTGGCACTCGCATTGAGCGTCACCAGATTGAGCGTTCCGTTGAGGTTGACCGCCAAAACCTGGTAAGGATTGAGAGGGATGGCCCCGGATGGAAACGGGTTCGGTGGAGGTTGCTGGAAGGGCGGAAGCGGGAGTGTTGGGGAAAACGTGGGACTGTTGACATCGACGGGATAGCGCTGCTGGTCCTGAAAGCCGCCGTGGCCGTCGCCCAGCAGCAC
>JBBSDR010000301.1:0-7224 GCA_038240465.1 Gemmatales bacterium | reverse complement strand
GCGACGTTCAGTCCCGACGGCAGCCGCATTCTCACCTGCGACGAAGATGGCAGCGTCTGCATCTGGGATCCGGCAGGGCTGAAACCGGCTGTGACCGTCCTGGGAAGCAACCCGGGCCGAGCTACTCCCATGACACTCGCCGACACGCTCAAGAAGCGGATTGACCCGAATGACCTTTACAACATCACCGTCCGTCCGGTCTCGGAAACCAAGATCGAAATCATTCTCCCCACGGGGGCAGGGGAAAGGTCCGACGAGAAAATCGAGGACATGAAAACGGCCATCCAGAACATCGCCCGGGCGGAGAAACTGGACGTCAACATCAATGTCTGGGGGACAATCTCGGGCAAGTTCGGCCCCACTCCTGAAAAGGCTGATGAACGCGGGAAGGACGTCTGGTTTACCCCCGACCCCGGGAAGAACGAACGGGTAATGGACGTCTGGTTTACCCCGGATGGCCGTTGCCGGTTGACGGCCCACGCTGACGGCACCATGCGGCTGTCGGACACGCTCACCGGCCAGGCAGCCGGTCCTGCCTGGAAGCTGGAGGGACCGGTTCATCACGTGATCTTCAGTCCCGATGGTTCCCGCGCCCTGCTGCTCGGCGCCGATGAACACCGCGTCTGGGTGGTCGCCACCGGTCAGCCGGCAGGGCCCGCGTTTCGGTCTGGTGGCACAGTCGCATATACCGTCTTCAGTCGAGATGGACGCCGCATCCTCCTTGGCTTCGCGCCATCCTCCGAGAAGGAGAACAGTGCGGCGCAGGTCTGGGACGTCAGCACGGGAACCGCTCTCACCCCACCGCTGCCGATGCCCGGACCAGAATGGACGGCCTCGTTCAGTCCGGATGGACAGCGTGTGCTCCCAACGCACTTGCCGGATGCCCTCAAACCCTTGAAGTCGGTGTTGTACCTCCCAAAGAGTGCCGTGCCGGGACTCCACCTGTGGGATGCGGCGACGGGACGATCGCTGGCCCGGTTCGGAGACGCGGAGCACTCCGTGCGGCAAGCCCTGTTCAGCGTGGACGGGCTTTTGCTCACGATCGAGAGCCGCAATGACTTCGATTATCGTGCCCGAGTCTGGGACGCCGTCACAGGCCAGCCCGTGTCGGCGCCCTTCTCGGTTCCTCATGGCAGTGACCAGGCGGCCTTTTCTCCGGACGGCAACCGAATCGTCACTGTTTCCTCGAACGAGGCAACCGTGTGGGAGGCAGCCAAGGGTGAGACGGCCTATCTCCCCCTGAAGATCAACGGGAGCATCAGCCAGGTCTCGTTCAGCCCCGATGGCCGACGCCTGCTCACCTTCAGCCGTCCGGAGAACGACAAGGGCGGAGAGGTTCGCGTCTGGGATGCGGCTACGGGGCAACCGTTGACCACTCCGTTGAAGCACGCGGAGGAGGTGGTGCAAGCATCGTTCAGTCCCAACGGTCGACTGCTGCTGACGCGCACCACTGCCAGGAACCTGTGGGTCTGGCAGGTTGCCACCAGCCAGCCTCTGACGCCGCCCTTGCGAGTGGAGGGCGGCGACCTCGACCGCCTGCTGGCCGCCGCCAGGAAAACAACGACTCCGTCCGCGCCGTCCGCCACGCTGGGCGGTGGGGATCTGGTGAAGCTCCTCCGGTCAGGAGCGCTCCCCGCGAGTCTGGTGCGGAAGGGTGAGGACGAGGTACAGAGCCAGTTCAGCGCGGACGGCAATCGTGTCCTGATCCGGACGCAAACCGGCCAGGGTGGTCGGGTGGGGCTGGAGTGGGATCTGAGTCCAGGAAAGCGAACCACGGCGGAACTGGTCCTGTGGGGGCGTCTCCTGAGTGGCCAGCAGGTCAATGATGCCGGAGAGGTGGTCCCGCTCCAGGGTGAAGCGTTGATCCACGCCTGGGAGGCGCTCCGGCGTCTGCGCTCTGGGTCCCAACAGACGCCCTGAGTTTGAGACTCCTTCAGAACACGCTGTCGTTGTCTGCCCAGATTCGACCGCCCATAATCGCAGCCGTGTAAGAAGGTTTCAGGGCTCAGCAAACACCCGGATTACGGTAAGTGGCGTGCTTCGGTCCGACACACCGCCGTCGATGTAACCGACGTAAGCATTCGGTCAACCGGTCTGCTGGGGGCGCACTTTCCCCCAGATCCGCGAAGTTACTCTTCGGCGATCACGCGGCCCTGTTTTCCTGCCCGCGAACTGCTCACGAGGTATCTTGTCCTGCTTCCTCCCTTACCGCCCCTAATCGCGCACTCTCCTGTTCACTTAAATTCCACGGCAAGAACCGTTCCGCGTCATCAGGCACCTTGCCGCCCGCCTCCGCGCACGCCGTCAGATACGCCGTCAACCACAACCGCGGGTTCAGTTCCCATAAACACAGCGTTTGCAACAGCGAAAACATCATCGCGGCCAGCCGGCCCGCCCAAACGGCGCCGCTGCCGTAATAGTTCTTCCGGCCCACCACCGGCCCACGCTGACTCCGCTCCGCCGTGTTGTTGTCCATCGGCACCTCCGCGTGCTCGACGAACACCGTCAGCCCAGTCCAGTGAACCCCCAAACTCTCCAGTACCTTCCGCCGGGCCGGATGCAATTCCGGCTCCTCCAGTTCTGTTTCTCCCTGCTTTCCCAGGGCCGCCACCGCTTGACGCAGCGGTGGATCCGCCACGGCGAATGCCGCCGTGTCCTCCAGCACGGCGCGACGTGCGTCGTTGAGATGGTAAATCTCCCCGATGCGTTCGACCCAGCCCAGGGCCCAAGCCTGCTGCTCCGGCCACGACCGCGCTACCGCCAAGAAATCACGGCGGACGTGCGCCCAGCAAAACGCCAGCACGATCGCTCCGCTCTTGACCTGGCGGATGGCCTGGTAAGCCTTGTAGCGGTCCACGACCATGATCCCGGCCGCATCCGGCCCCAGATAGTCCTCCGGCACCTCGTGAGAACGACCGGCGGCCAGTACGAAGACGACCACCTCGGCGGCATGGAAGGCCCACAGATACCAACGGTAGCCGACTATTCCTTCCAGCGTCACGAACACCTGCCAACGGGTCTCATCCGCGTGCCACAGCGGCTGTTCCCGGCTGTGGGCCGCCAAGGCTTCGTAAATCGGCTCGAACAGCGGCACCAAGCGTTGCAGGCCATCGGTGAGCGTCCCCAACGACAGGTCCAGGCCGTGCGTCTGCAGATCGGCCAGCAGCCGGTAGGTCGGGCGGTAAAACAGGTACTTGTCCAGCAGGACGGTCACCCAGATCGATACCCCCACCATGCTCTTGGGAATCACGCGGGGGGCGGTCGGGGCGGTGAGGATGCCGGGATGAACGCCACAGTCGCAGGTGGGCCGGTAGCGGTGGCGGCGGACGAGACGACGGTGGGCCTTGACCTCGATCTCCAGGATGGTGGAATCCTCGGTGCCGCTGACGGGGGCGAAGGGACGGCCGCAATTATGGCAGCAGCACTGATCTTCTGGAATCTCACGCTTCTCAAGGACGACCGGCAGGTGGGAGTGATCCCGACGTTGTGGTCCCGGCTGGCCACGCTGCTGGCCGCGTGGCCGCCGGGGTGCCGGGTCCGCAGAGGTCGGGGTCGGGGTCGGGAAGGTGGCCGCTGCCGTCTCGGTCTTGGTGCCGAACAGTTGCTGCTCACGCAGAAGGAGTTTGGCTTCGAGTTCCGCGATGCGTTGTCGGAGTTGCGTTTCGCGTTGCACGGCGCGTTGATGCTGAGCTTTCCAGTAGCCAGCCTGACGCCAGGGTTCAAAGTCTTGGTCGAGGCGTGGGCAAACGGGGCAGGGACCCGTGGGCAGAGGCGGGGCGGAGCAGGCGCCGATTGACGCCTCCGGCTGGAGCGGCAGGCGGGGAGAAGCATCGCCTGAGGTCAGAGGCAGGACTGTCCTTTGCATGGCCATCGTTGTAGTCAGACGCTCGGCTGCCGACTATATGGCTCGACGGGTTTACCGAATGTTTACTGCAGTTTCGGCTCGGCTGGCTGGAGGCCAGTCCGGAAGAGACGCCGATCAGGGAGGGCCAGGTGGTGGCGATCCTGGCCCGCTCCCTTGGCCTGTGGTGGCTCAACGCCGGCCGCATCGTAGCCGTGGTGATCGAACACGGGCCGGTGAATCGCTTTGGCTTCGCTTACGATACCCTGCCGGACCATGTGGGAAGCGGCGAGGAGCGCTTCTTGGTCGAGTGGGACCGCGAAGAAGGTAGCGTGTGGTATGACATTCTGGCCTTCTCCCGGCCCCGGCATGTCCTGGCACGGCTCGGCTACCCGTGGGTGCGACGAGTCCAGAAACGGTTCGGTAGGGAGTCAGCTACCGCGATGTGCCGGATGGTGCGTTCGGTGGCCGATACACGCTGCTGACTCTGGGGTGTTCGCCACGGCGTTGGACCTCGACGGGACCGCACCATCAACAGACACCAGGCCGCTGGAGCCGCAAGGGTACATCGGCCTGGTCTTTCTGGCGGTTGACGAGAAAGCTGCGCCATTCAAGCGGGAAACCGAGTGGATCAAGGTGGTCCGAGTGTTGCACATGGGCTGCACTTGGCCAAGATAGTCACAGCCGATGCTCGGAATCGCTATCAGTCAAGCGCCTACTCCTCCCCGTGCAGATGCGCCTCGACCAACCACAGCTTCTTGTCGATCGCGCGTGAGACTTCCGTGAAGAGATCGGCGGTGTCAGCGTCGCCGAGTTCGTTGGCCCGATCGATGGCTGCTCGGACGGATTTGCCGACTGCCGCTATCGCGTTCGACAGGGCTTCGACGTGATCACGTCCGCTGGTGATGTTCGCCGGATATGCTTCCAACTTGGTGCGTTTCGCAACAACACCGATCGTTCCTTCGGCGGTCCCACCCAGGGCCACGAGTCGTTCGGCCACCGTATCCACGAAGCCTTCGACTTCCTCAGACACGCTGTCGAACAATTCATGTAAGGCGATGAAGTTCGGCCCTTTGACGTTCCAATGGGCCTGCTTCGCCTGGAGATTCAGGTCGATCAGGTCAGCCAGGCGCTCGTTGAGAAGCTGGGCAAGGGCACCACGTTTCTCAGCGGGGATGTCGTTCTTGGTTGGGTTCATCGAAGTTTCTCCTGTTCTCGACGTCCGAATCGGAGGAGTCGGGATTGAATTTACGTAAATCATGACAGTAGCGACTCGTGGTTTTGATGCAACGATCCACTCTGCGGCTCACCTTCTCGGTCAAGACATCGGTGCGGCTGCGAGCAGCGCGTCACGCAGTTTTCCCAGCGCGCACATCTGTACCTGTCGCACCCGTTCCTTAGACAGTCCGAGGTCCCGCCCCACCTGCTCCAGTGTTTCGGTCTTCGAACCGACGTCATGAAGGTGGTAGCGGCGGCGGAGGACAGCCTTCTCCCGCTGTGTCAGCAGCGAGTGTTCATCCCGGAGGTATTTGTCAACAGTGGCGATTCCCGGGTTGGATGCCTCCTCTTGGCTGGCGTAGCACGGCTCGCCGTAGGGCAACGACTCCAAAGGCAACGCACGAGACAGTCGGTCGGCGGTCTGGCGCTGCGACAACCGGGACAGGGCGCGCATCAGGCAAGTGAAAGCATATGTGCTGAAGCGGATGCCCAGCCACGGATTGAATGCGGCCACTGCCTTGATGAGCACGATCTGGCACTCGGCCGCCATGTCGTCGGCGAGTTGGAGCGCCGGGCCCCACTTCTGAACGGCCCGAAAAGCGAGCTTGCGGTTTCCCAGGACAATCAGGTTGCGGCAGTCGTAGTAACGATGGCGCCAACGGGCCGCGTCCCTCTGGGTCTCCGCCGTGCAGGTTCGCCAGGCGGCGTAGTGCATGCGCTTGGTGCAGTCGCGCGTCGCGTCATCCGGCATGAAGCCGAGCGACCCTTCGTCGTTATCTGCCGGGATGCCGCCGTACAACTGCTCAGCGCCAGGCTCCTCGAACGTGCTGTGGTAGATGAAGGGCGGCGTTTTTCTTGCCGTGGACTCGGCCCGGGGGGAAGTCTTGGTCGCGGTCCTCATGTCGCTTGTCTGCCTTTCAGGGGCCAGGAACCTCAAGGAGTGGCAGACCAAGATGGCCGCCACCGTAATCGTCCAAAACGTCCTATTAAAATTCTAGCGACCTACAGGATACTGTCAAGTAAAATAGAACGATTTGGTCGTTTTGTCTGGCCCTGGCATAGCAATGGTGTCCTGAACAGGCTTCTTCTCAGCTCTTCGGCACAACAATGGCTTGCTACTCGGGTACGTCGGTCTATCAATTATGCGAACGATTCGTTTCTTTTTGGTAGGCGATGATGACCGACAACTTGTTTTACAGCCCAGCGGAAGTGTCGCAGGCGCTCGGTGTGAGCGTCACCACGATCAAGCGCTGGGTCGATGCTGGCGTGCTCCCGGCGCACAAGACCGCCGGCGGCCATCGAAAAATCGTGCGCGCAGACGTGCTTCGCCTCGTCAGTGAAGCCAACTTCCCGCGCCTTGATCTGGGCCGACTTCAACTCGAGGTCGAGCTCGAAGATCTCGATTCGGAGAAGCTGTCGAAGCACCTGTTCGACGCCTTGCGGGAAGGCGATACTTCCCAAGCACGCTTCGTGATTCACGGCGCCTATGCCGCAGGCATGGCGGTGGAGGAACTCGGTGACGCCGTGATCGCGCCGGCGATGGCTCGGCTGGGACACGACTGGGAGACTGGCCACATCGACGTCATGCACGAGCATCGGGCGACTCTACTTTGCACAGCCGTGTTGCACGAACTCAAGCCAGTGCTGGAGGCAATCGCCGGTGAGGATCGATTGATTGCAGCGGGCGGCAGCCCAGAAGGCGACCACAGCCTCCTGGCCAGCCTTCTTGTGCAGATGGTGTTACTCGACGCTGGTTGGGAAGCCGTCAACCTTGGCCCGAACACGCCAATGACCTCTTTCAGCCGGGCGATGCACGAATTGAAGCCGCGCCTGATGTGGTTGTCCGCCAGTTATGTGCCCGATCCGCAGACTTTTCTTGAGCAATTCCGCGTTTTTTCCACCGATGCGACAAGAGCTGGGATGGCGGTGGCCGTGGGCGGCCGTGGGCTTCAAGACTCACTGCGGACGATGATGCCATACACCTTCTACGGCGATGGTCTGACGCACCTCGCCGCCTTTGCCCGAGCCCTGCATCCGCGGCCCCGTCCACCGAAACGCGGCAGGCCAACAAAGCAGGCTTGATAAGCATGTTCTGGTTGCGATCACGGTTTATGGGGTCGGCCTCGGCGCGGGCGTTTCGGCCTGGGGTGAAGCGTTCGCGCCAG
>JBBSDR010000300.1:0-7244 GCA_038240465.1 Gemmatales bacterium | reverse complement strand
GAACCCGTCGATCTGGCGAAAAAGACGAGCAAGGAACTGGTGCAACTGCTGACGAACGACAATCCCTGGTGGCATCGCACCGCCCTGCGTTTGCTCGGCGAACGGCGCGACATGGAGGTTACCTCACAGTTGAAATCGCTAGCGCTGCAAACGTCGAACGAGGTCCATGCCGTTCGCGCCCTGTGGGGGTTGTACGCCATCGGCGCGTTCGACGATGCGCTCGCGGCCCAGGTGTTGGAGTTGAGTCCGGCGCTGCGTCTCTGGGGCGTGCGCTTTCTCGGCGAGTCTGGCAAGGTGTCCGACAAGATGCTGGCGAAGCTCACCGCAATGGCGAAGAGCGACAAGGCGGCGGAAGTGCGCTTGCAACTGGCCAGCACCGCCCAGCGGCTCAAGGACCAGGATGTGCTGCCGCTGTTGCACAACCTGATGAAGCACAAGGAAGACGCGAAGGACCCCTGTTTGCCGCTGATGATCTGGCTGGCGTATGAGCCACGACTCTCGACAAAGGGACACCCCGCCCTGGAGTGGCTGAAGGAGAATGCCGTCGATAATGCGCTGGTCGCGAATGACATCGTGCCACGAACGATGCGCCGCCTTGTGGCGACCGGCAAGGCGGAGGACCTCGTGGCGTGCATTGTCTTTCTTGGCGAGGTGCGCGATTCGTTTGTCCGTCGCAAGGCACTGGAAGGGCTGACCGAGGCGCTGAAGACGCGCCAGCTCGACGCGCCCGCTGAATGGAAGGCCGTCTTCGTCGAGTTGGAGAAGGACGGCGACGCGGAAGTGCAGCGGCTGGCGCGCAAACTGGCGATCAACTTCCGCGATGCCGCCGTCATTCGCCGCGCTCTGGCCATCGTCCGCGACACCATGAAGCCGCGCGGCGAACGTCTCGACGCTGTCCGCGCCCTGGCCGTCGCCCATCCGCCGGAAGCGCGCGAGCCGTTGCAGGCAATCGTTGCCGATGACAAGGACATCGAACTGCGCTCCGAGGCATGCCGCGCCCTGTCGGCCTACGACAGTCCGGACATCGCCAGGAACGTTCTCGCGGGCTGGAAGGGCTATCCGCCGCCGCTGCGCATCGAGGCGGTCAATCTGCTCGCCAGCCGCAAGGACTGGGCGAACGCTCTGCTCAACGCCGTCGGCGACAAGCGCGTGGCGCGGACCGATCTCACCGATAACACGATCCTGCGCTTGCGCGCTTTCAAGGACAAAAAACTCGACGATCTGGTGAAGAAGGTCTGGGGCGAGGTGCGCGACACGCCGGTCGACCTGGCAAAGCTGATCGACAAGATGCGCGGCGAGTTGTACGCCGGCCCCGCATCGTTCGAGCGCGGCCGCAAGGTGTTCGACAACACCTGCGCCAAGTGTCATCAGTTCGATGGCCGGGGACACGACGTCGGCCCCAATCTCGACGGGGCCTCACGCGACATCGAGTATCTGCTCATCAATGTCCTCGATCCAAATCGTGTCGTCGGCGCTCCGTATTTCACCCGCCAGGTGATCTTGAAGAGTGGCCGGATCGAGGCGGGCTTGCTGGCGGAGGAGGACGAGCAATCGATCACTCTGAAGACGGAAAACGCGGTCAAGAAGGTGATTCTGAAGAAGGACGTCGAGGAGGTGCAGGTGTCGCCGAAGTCGGTGATGCCGGAAGGCCTGGCTGGCACGATGAGCGTGCAGGATTTCCGCGATCTGGTGCGCTACGTCATGGCGCATCCGTTCCTGACGGAGGTGGAAGTGGCTGGGCCGATTGACCGGGGGGCCATCGGCGGCGTGGAGGAAATCAATCCGTGGAAGCGACGGAGTGTCGGATCGCCTGGCCGGATCGTGTTGCCGGAGTTGAAGGAACGCGAGATCTTCGCCGTGCGTGCCGAGGTGACCGCGCCCGCCGCGACGTCAACGCGGCTCCTGGTCGGCTCGAACGCGGCGCTGCGGATCATTCTCAACGGCAAGGAAATTCACAAGGGCGGGCCAACGGGAAAGACTGCGGAGCCGGATCAACTGGCCCTGAACGTGGAACTGAAAGAGGGCCGTAACACGATCCTGTTCGTGACGAGTCAGGCGGGTAAGGATGCCGCCATGCATGCCCGGTTCCTCGATCCACAAAGGAAACTGCGGTATCCTGAAGGGAAGTGACGAGGAGATAAACAAATGGCAACCGCATTGACGGTCGAGGAGTGATTGGCGGCTCTGGAACGGCAGGTGGCCGAGTTGCTGCGGCGAAAGGGTCCGTCTCAGCCAGCTGCTTCGTGGTTCGAGAAAGTCGCGGGTTCCTTCAAGGATGATCCTGAATTTGATGAAGTGTTGCGTCTGGGGCGAGAAATCCGCGATGCTGACCGGCCATCCAGCGAGTGAGGGATTCTCCATGAACTGCTCGATCCTGATCTTCAGCATCGGCGACGCAACTCTTGTCTCTCGCCCTCGCCCCGCAGTTGCGCCTGGGTGTTCGGATTGGTGGGCGCTCAAGGTGGCTTATTCGTGGCCATCGCATACTTCTTCACGACGGGAACGGGCCGGAACCCTCCCGGTGGAATACCCTACTTCCTCGTCGCCCACTGCATGCTGGTAAGCTTCACCACCAGCCTGGCCATTGAGGGTCTGTGCGTCGGCGCGGTACTGGGTTTCTTTCCCGTGGTGAGGATGAACTCTGACAGCCTGTTGAATCCAAAAGTCATGAGCGCCGAAACAGAAACTGTGATGGAACCTATTCTGCCCTCGTAGGGGCTGGCTCCCGGAACTGCCCTTCGGTTACAATGTCACCATGACCAGGACACAGCCAAGCCCGTTTCCTTTTCCGCCGAAGCGTATCTACTGGGGTGCGGATATCCCGATGCGGGTCATCCGCCGCTACGCTCGCGCCATCGCCGAGGAGTTCCAGCCCGACAAAATCATCCTGTTCGGCTCCTACGCCTACGGGACGCCGAATGAAGACAGCGACGTGGACCTGCTCGTCGTCATGCCGGCCCGGAACCAGCACGATCAGGCCGTCCGCATCCGCTGGCGGTTGGCGGCGCCGTTTCCCATCGACCTGCTCGTCCGCACCCCGAAGGAGATGGCATGGCGTTTGGAGGAGGGCGAGTCGTTCACGACCACGATCGTGTCCAGAGGCAAGGTCCTCTATGAAAAAATCGACGAGGGAGTGGGTCAGGAAGGCCGAACAGGATCGCGAGTTCGC
Source organism: Gemmatales bacterium (assembly GCA_038240465.1). Taxonomy (GTDB): domain Bacteria; phylum Planctomycetota; class Planctomycetia; order Gemmatales; family Gemmataceae; genus JBBRIK01. The sequence continues at coordinate 4,075 of JBBSDR010000300.1, read as the reverse complement.
AAGCCAAGGGAGTCGAAGCAAGGTTCCTCTTCATGACGGAGTCTGCTTCCACTGCCAGCAGTGTGCCGAAAAGTACCTCAAAGGCTTGATGGAAGAGCTGGGGCTGTCGGTGCCGAAGACACACGACCTCGATCCATTGTTGACTGCGGTCTTGCCCCACTACCCGATATTGCGGTCTCTGCGGCGCGGGTTGCTTTTTCTCACCGAGTTTGCCGTGGATGTCCGCTATCCTGGCACGAGCGCCAATAAGCGCCAGGCGGTTGCCGCCCTTCGCTGGGCCGATCGGGTGCGAACCTCGGCGCGGCTGTTGCTGGGCATTCGCGAGCGTCCTCGGAAGAAGAACTGACAACGACCACCCGGTGAGTGTTGCCGGCAGCCGGCGCCTCCGCAATTTTTTCTTGCCTCGCACGACACCTTGTTTGATACTGGATAATCAGGCAAGGTCGTTGCCTCGCGTCTCATCCCTCCACCGGAGATCTTCGATGTCCCGCTTCACGCTCGCGCTGGCTTTCGTTGCCGCCTTCCTGGCTGGCGGTCTGCTCCTGAATGGTCTGACCGTTCAGGCCGACGACAAGAAGGCCGACGAACCCAAACCCCGAGGCCAACTCTATTCCAAGTGGAGAGACCTGGGTCTGAGCAAGGACCAGGTCAGCATGATCTACAAGATCCAGGCAGAGCATCGCAGCCAGATCGACAGGCTCGCCGAGCAGATCAGGAAGTTGCGGGCCGAGGAACGCGCCGAGGCCGAGAAGGTCCTCACGCCCGCGCAAAAAGCACGCCTGAAAGAACTGCTCACCGGCGAGGTCGTCAAGGATAAGTCCCCACCGAAGGACAAGCCCACGGACAAGCCGAGCGATAAGCCTACGGACAAGCCGAGCGATAAGCCTACGGACAAGCCGAGCGATAAGCCCTCGGACAAACCGGTGGACAAGGACAAGTAAGCGCGGCCGCGCTCCGATACCAGCCCGATGCGCGAGGCCTTTGCTGGCGCGTCGGGCTGGTATCCTGTAATGAGCCGCTCGCAAGCGCGCGGCAACGCGGGGCCGGACAGCGATATCGATCTGCTTGTCGTGATGCCGGTCGAGGACTCTGTTGCTGACATGGGCCTTGAGATTACCTTGGCTCTCCCCGGTGGCCCGCTTCCCGTAGACGTCATCGTGACGACGCCCGAAGACTTCGCGTGGCGAAAGGATTATGTGGGTACGATTGAATGGCCAGTGGCTCGAGAAGGTAAGGTACTCTATGCCCGCACCTGACCCTCTGATCACTCTGATTCACTTGTCGGAAGCACGGCCAGCAGTAGCGGTTGCTCGACGAGTTCGTCGCGAAGTCCGACGGCATCTGCCCAGGACCGCCCTGCGTCGCAAGCGGAAGTAATCGAGGCCGAAGTTCCCCTCAAGATCACTGCTGCCGAAAGTCCTTGGCAGCAGTCGCAAGAAAACGGGGATGGTCAATCTCCCAGGCCGAGTTCGGTGAGGCTCTCTGCGTGTAACAGCTTCCGGCCCAGATCGGTCAGTTGTTCCGCCGGCCACGCTTCGAGCCGTTGCCGGGCTGCCTCGCTCAGCGTACCGAACTGCTCCTCCAATAGGGCGAGCAAGAGTTGCCGCTGTCCGGTGTGCAGACCTTTCTCGAGTCCTGTCTCGACTCCCTCTTCAAACCACGTCTTGCCGATCATGGCCACTTCCTTTCGCTTTGGTTCGCGCAGCAAACTGACCAGTTCGACGCGCTGATCGTCGTCCAGCGGGGCATAGGCGTTGACGGTGTCGCACAGAAGCATCTTCCGGCGCGGCGCCTCCGCGCTGCCGACGATCCGTTCCAGCGCCTCGACGGCGGCCCGCGCCCGCTCCTGTCTTGGCCAGTGCATCAGTGCCGAGAGAGTCTGTCCCAGGAGATTGCCCTGCGCCAGATAGTCGGCTCCCGGCAGAGCGGGCAGCCCAACATAATCATACTCGAAGTACAGCGGCGTGCGCCCCAGGACTTCCGTCTGATAGACATCTCGTCCCCGTCCCTCAAGTCCGACGCGGAGATAGACGGCCACCGGCAGCACGTTGAGGTTCAGCACATGCGTCAGGTGGTGGTAGTAATCGTACATCCGCCGGCGAAACGGCTGAACGGTGTCGTCGGATTCGACCTCGATGTGAATCAGCACCGTCTGCGGAGGAGCATCCTCTGCCGCCTGCAACAAGGGGATCTGGACGAGCAGGTCGATGGTCCGTTTCTCCCCCGCCGGCGGATCGGTGATCAGTTCCTGTTGCAGCCAGACGGCGGCGGCGAAATTGAGCAGGCCGACCAGATCAGGGAAGAACAGCTCGAAGAATTCACCCAGAAATTCCCGCAGAAGCAGCTTGAAGCGTTCGTCGTGTCCCACGGTGCCTCCTTCGTGGTTCGTCGCCACAGTGGTCAACCTCGTGAGGATCGTACCACGATCGCCAACGGAAGAGAAGGCAATCGGAATTGCCCCTCATTTTCGATAACCTGTTGCTCTGCATCGGGGTTGCTGGTACGCTCCCTGTTGTGCGGTTCGGTCGCCCTCCTGCCTCTTGTGTCTCTCCCGCCGGTCAGCATGCCGATTCTCAGGAGGTGACGTATGGCATCGGGAATCAATCGCCGTCAACTCCTTCAGGTCGGCGGCCTCGGCCTGCTCGGCCTGGGTCTGCCGCAACTCCTTCACGCCGGCGCTCGATCGCGCAAGTCCTCCGAGAAATCGTGCATCTTCATCGTCCAGTACGGTGGCTGCTCGCACATCGACTCCTTCGATCTCAAGCCGGACGCTCCGGATGGAATCCGCGGACCGTACAAACCGATCGGCACGAGCGTTCCGGGCCTGCGCATCGGCGAAACGCTGCCGCGACTGGCTCGGCTCGCCAATCGCTACACGCTCGTTCGGTCGATGACGCACGGCAACGGCGGACATGACGGCGGCATGCACGTTTGCATGACCGGCCATTCCGTGCCGACCCCGGAGACGCCCTACTTCGGCTCCATCATGGCCAAGGTGCGGCCGGCCACACGGAACGTGCCGTCCTATGTCTGGGTGCAGAACCTGGCCGGCGACGTGCAGCCGCGCTACCTCACCGGCGGCTTCCTCGGCACACCGTATAGCCCTCTGCGCATCGGCAACGATCTCGATAATCCTTCCGCTCCTAACTTCCGCGTCACGGCGTTCGATCCGCCGAAAGACATTCCACAGCAGCGGCTCAAGCAGCGCTGGGACCTGCTGAACAACCTCGATTCCGAGCGCGGGAGCATGCGGCGCTTTCAGGAGCGGGCGGTCGATCTCGTCACCGGGCCGGAAGCACGGCGAGCCTTCGATCTGGAGCGCGAGCCGTTGACGCTGCGCGACCGCTATGGCCGGCATCCGCTGGGGCAGAACCTGCTGATGGCCCGGCGACTCGTCGAGGCGGGAGTGCGGCTCGTCAGTGTGACGGCGTGGGCCGGGACGCCGCCGGGCGAGCGGTTCCGCAACGTGCAGACCTGGGACATGCACGGCGACGCGGCCGGCCTCGGCAGTATCTTCGGCAAGGGGGCGTATGGCCTGAGTTGGGCCTTGCCCAATGTCGATCAGGCGGTCTCGGCGCTCCTGGAAGACCTCGAAGTGCGCGGCCTGCTCGACAGCACCCTCGTCGTCATGGTCGGCGAGTTTGGCCGTTCGCCGCGCATCGTCAAGGCGGGCCGCGATCACTGGCCGGCCTGCTATTCGGCGCTCCTGGCCGGCGCCGGCATTCGCGGCGGGCTGGTGCATGGATCGTCGGATGCGCAAGGCGGCTATGTCCGCGACAATCCTGTCTCTCCTGAACGGTTCGGCGCGACGCTGTTTCATGCGCTGGGAGTGTCGCCGGAAACGCGGCTGTCGGCGGATGGCTTCACGCGCCCGGCCAGCAACGGGCAACCAGTTCTCGAACTGTTCAGTTGAGGATCACCATGAAGCGTCTGCTCGCGTTCTCTCTGCTCAGCCTCGGTGCGATGACGGCAGCTCTGGCAGTGCCAGAGAAGCCCCGGCCGCTCAACGTCAATCCGCCGCACATCGCGAAAGATAGCTCACTCAAGTACGACTACGACATCGTCTACGTTCGCG
>JBBSDR010000299.1:0-7259 GCA_038240465.1 Gemmatales bacterium | reverse complement strand
GAGCGGCTCGCCTGCTCTTGCCAGAATAGCAGGCGAGCCGCCTGCACCCCGGGAGCGGCACGCCTGCTCTTGCCAGAATAACAGGCGAGCCGCCTGCACCACGGGGGCTAACCAGGGCGACTCACATGCGATTCATCATTCACGCCATCGATGCCGATCCGCAAGCACCCCTCGGAGGCAAGGCACGCGCCCTCGCTGCCCTGCGCCACGCTCGCCTGCCGATTCCGTCGTGGTTCGCCGTTCTCCCCGACGCATTCCACGCCAGTCTCACCGCCGAACAGGCTGACACGCTCCAGACCGCTCAAGATGCCAGCTCACTGCGTGCCGTCATCGAATCCGTGAAGCTTTCCGCGGCGGTCGAAGCGGAGTTGCATCAGGCAGTGACCGCCCTGTGTCACGATGGTGTTCTCCTTGCTGTGCGCTCCTCCGCTTCAGACGAAGACGGCGCCCAGCACTCCTTCGCCGGACAACTCGACAGCTTCCTCTTCGTCCGTCCCGAAGACGTGGCCGCGAAGGTCGCTGCTGTGTGGCGCTCCGGCTTCAGCGAACGCATCGTCGCCTATCGCCAGGAACACGAACTTCCGCTGACGCCGCGTCCGCCTGCCGTCCTCATTCAGCGCATGGTCAACGCCGACGTCGCCGGCGTCGCCTTCGGTGCCGATCCGGTCAGTGGCCGGCGCAGTCGCGCCGTCGTCAGCGCGGTCCTCGGCCTGGGGTCCGCACTTGTCTCCGGAGAAGCTGACGCCGATACCTTCCACATCGATCTGGACCGCTCCATCGTCGAGCGAACCATCGCCGACAAGCGTGTCGCGCATCGCCCCTCTCCTGGCAGCGTCGAGGGCGTTGTCGCTGTCGAGGTGCCAACGGAAGAGGCTTCGAGGCCCGCCCTGACGGACGAGCAGGTGATGGCCGTCGCCGATCTCGTCCGCCGCTGTGGCCAGCATTTCGGCCGGCCGCAGGACATCGAATGGGCCATCGAAAACGGCCAACTCTACCTCCTCCAGTCGCGGCCAATCACGTCGCTCGCAAATGTTGCGGATCCCGATGGGGCCTTCAACCTGTGGGACAACAGCAACATCGCCGAGAGCTACAACGGCGTCACGACGCCGTTGACTTTCTCCTTCGCCCGCAAGGCTTACGAGGAAGTCTATCGCCAGTTTTGCCGGCTGCTGAGCGTGCCGGAGTCAAAGATCGCCGCCAGCGCCGAGGTCTTCCGCCACATGCTCGGCCTGATCCGCGGCCGGGTCTACTACAACCTGCTGAGTTGGTATCGTCTGCTGACGCTGCTGCCCGGCTTCAAGGCCAACCGCAGTTTCATGGAACAGATGATGGGCGTCAAGGAAGCCCTGCCCGAAGCACTGGTCGAGGAGATGACGCGCTCCACACTGGGCGAGCGCGTCAAGGATCGCTTCCATCTGCTCGGCAGCGTCACCGCGATGATCCGCCATCACTTCACGATGAACCGGCAGATTCGCCGCTTCTACGAGCGTCTCGAATCGGCGCTCGGCCGAAAGCGCCCCGATCTCGGCGGGAAGCGGCCCGACGAACTGGTCAAGTATTATCGCCATCTCGAAAGCCAGTTGTTGACGCGCTGGGATGCACCGCTGATAAACGATTTTTTCGCGATGATCTTCTACGGTCTGCTCGGCAAGCTGACACGCAAATGGTGCGGCGACAACGAGGGTACTCTGCAAAACGATCTGCTGTGCGGCGAGGGCGGCATGATCAGCGCCGAGCCGGCCCAGCGCGTGCGCCGTCTGGCGACCGAGGCCGCGCCGCATCCGGTCCTCGTCGATGCGCTCTGTGAGAGTGAGCTGTTTCGGATCGAGCAGGTGATGGATACCGTGCCGGGTTTCCGGGTCCAGTATCGCGAGTATCTCGAAAAGTTCGGCGACCGCTGTCTCGAAGAGTTGAAGCTCGAAAGTGCCACGTTGTTCGACGATCCGCTGACGTTGTTGCGCTCCGTCGGACAGCTAGCCCGCCGTCTCGCCTCCGGCACCGCGCCGCCGATGATCAGCCAGGAAGCCGAGATTCGCCGTAAGGCAGAACAGCGTGTCCGCGATGCTCTACGGTTACATCCGCTGCGGCGGTTTGTCTTTGGTTGGGTGCTGAAGAACACCCGCGCCCGGGTGCGCGACCGCGAGAACCTGCGCTTCGAGCGCACACGGCTATTCGGACGAGTGCGGCACATCCTGGTCGAACTGGGCCGCAAGCTGTACGCGGTCGATCTGCTGGAGGAGCCGCGCGACGTCTTCTATCTCGAGGTGGAGGAGTGTCTCGGGTTCGTCGATGGCACCGGCACGACGACGGACCTCAAGGGGTTGGCGTCATTGCGGAAAGCGGAGTTCGAGCGCTGGCGGTCGTTGCCGCCGCCGTCGGATCGTTTCGAGACGCACGGCATGGTCCCGCAGGGCAACAGCTATCAGGGGCGAGCGAAAACTATCGAGGCTCCGACCGGCGACACACTGAAGGGATTGGGCTGCTGTCCGGGCGTGGTGCGCGGGCCGGTGCGTGTCATCACCGATCCGCGCAACGCGACGCTGAAGATGGGCGATATCCTCGTTGCGGAGCGAACGGACCCCGGCTGGATCATGCTGTTTCCGTCGGCGTCGGGGCTGCTGGTGGAGCGCGGCAGCTTGCTATCGCACTCGGCGATTGTGGCCCGCGAGATGGGCATTCCGGCGATCGTGTCGCTGACGGGCGTGACACGCTGGCTCAAGGATGGCGACGTCGTCGAGTTGGACGGCGCGACGGGGGTTGTAACGCGACTGAAAATCGACGATAACAGTCCCTGACTTGTGGTTAGCCGCGACGCGGCTAACCAAATGCGTGTGGCGCGATAACGCTGGACGCGCTCCGCTCCGAGGACTCCGCGTCGCGGCTAACCGTACCTCTGCTGTCCTGTTCTCCATCGAGTGATATCGCCATGAACCTCCTTCCCATGCAGTCGCAGAAAGATGAATTCGTCGAGACGCTTCGCGCCCGCATCAAACAGCCGGGAGTGAGCGTCCCGGATCTGCTCGAGGAATACGAGACCAAGCCCCACGAAGCGATGTGGCACTCGGAACCGCGCGTCACTGTCTTATTCACGCGCAAGCTCATCAGCCTGGGCCATCCTGCCCGGGCCATTCAGCGCTTGCGCGAGACAATGGAACAGCCGGCTCTCGCCGCGGTGCCGGAACTGAAGTATCTTCTGGCCCTGGCGTTCACCCGCGGCGGCAATCTGCGCGAAGCGGACAGCATTCTGACCGAGGCAGAAAAGGAGGAGACGCTCGACAAGGGACTCTATGTCGAGGTGCATGCCCTGCGGGGGCGAATCTTCAAGGACAGTTATCGACAACTCGTTCTGTCGGGCAAGAAGGATTCAGAGACCGTGGGCCGCATGAAGGAGTTCGCCGAGCTGTCCGCCGTGGCGTATGCCAGGGCCTATGAGCGCGTCAAGGATGAGGCGAAACCCGACCAGAAGCACTTCCCACTGATCAACTACGCGACAATGACGCTGATGGCAGGCGACGAGCCGAAAGCACGCGAGTTGGCTGCTGAGGTGGTGCAGCTCTGTGTGGCGCTGCTGCAAGAAAGGCCCAATGAGCGCGATTACTGGCTCGGCTGCACGCTCGTGGTGGCCTACGTCATTTTGAAGGACCACGAACTGGCCCTGGTAGCCCTGCGCGACGCGCTGCGCCTTGCAGGCGACAATATCGGCGACATCAATTCGCTGCGCCGCGACCTCCACTTGCTTCGGGATAGGTGTCCCGGCATGTGGGACGACATCCTGGCGGAGTGCCGGCTCGGCAACGTGGCGGCCTTCTCCGGTCACACGATCGATCGCCCTGACTACTATCAGGGCCGGTTCCCGCCGTTGCAGGGCCTGGTGCGACGCATTCGTCTGCGCATTCAGCAGGAACTCGCTCGCCTGAACATCCAGGTCGGTTACTGTTCGGCGGGGTGCGGCTCCGACATCCTGTTCGCCGAGGAGTTGCTCAACCGCAAGGGGGCCGAATTGCACATCGTGCTGCCTTATCACAAGGATGACTTCCTGCGCCGCAAGGTCGATTTCGGTCAAGAAAATGCGATGGCCTGGCGGATGCGGTTCGAGGCAATCCTGGCTCAGGCCAAACAGGTCCACTACGCCACCTCGGACTGCTACCTCGGAGACCAAACCCTGTATGAATACCAAACGGACGTGCTGCACGGATTGACGGTCATCCGGGCTGCGGAGCGCGACGTGGAGCCGGTGGCACTGACCGTTCACGATTCGACGGTGGAATCCGAGCCGCTCGGCGTGTCGCACTTCATCGAGCAGTGGGACCAGTTCTGGATGCGGGACGACCGCAAGTGTCACCTCATCGACCTGGCCACGGAGCGAGGAAAGGAGGAACTGGACGCCTCCGCCAAGTGTCTTATCTCCGCGACGGGTCCGGATGCGGGGAAGGGGCCTCGGCGCCAAATCAAGGCGATGCTATTTGGCGACGTCAAGGGGTTCTCGAAGCTGACCGACGAGCATTTCCGGCGTTTTCTGGAGATCCTCGACGTCCCGCACAAGGTACTCACGCAGTTGCAATTCAAGCCCTGCTTCATCAACACCTGGGGCGACGGCCTGTTCGTGGTCTTCGACAGTGTGGTCCACGCCGCCGACTTCGCGCTACAGCTGCTCGACGGGATGGAGAAGGTGGACTGGAAGACGGCTGGGTTCCCCGAAAAGCTAATGATGCGGATCGGCCTGCATGCGGGTCCGGTCTACGAACACTTCAACCCGCTGCTGAAGCGCGTGGATTACGCCGGCAGTCACGTCAACCGCACGGCGAGGATCGAACCAGTGACTACGCCGGGCTGCGCCTTCGCCAGCGAGCAGTTCGCAGCGACCCTGGCGATGACGAAGGACCACCCATTCGAGTGTGAGTTCGTCGGCATCGAGAAGCTGGCGAAGAACTTCGACCGCTGTTCGCTCTATCGGTTGATCCGGCGGTGAGTTGCAGCCGAAGCCGCCAGAGTTCGGGCTGCCTCGCTGCACCCACACTGCGAAGCGTGTAGCCGAACTCGCCAGACTTCGGGCTGCCTCGCTGCACCCGCACTGCGAAGCGTGTAGCCGAACTCGCCAGACTTCGGGCTGCCTCGCTGCACCCGAACTCTGGCGAGTTCGGCTACGAAGAAGGACATCCTCCGACGGAATAGCCGTTCCGTCGCTCGCTCGCCGTTTTCAGGGCGAATCGTAGAATCTCCTCCATCTGATCACCATTCCCCACGGAGGAGACAGCGATGGAACTCAAGGGCAAACGCGCCGCCGTTCTCGTCGAACAGCAGTATCAGGAAATGGAAGTCTGGTATCCCGTCTATCGCCTGCGCGAGGCCGGCTGCACCGTCACGCTCGTCGGACCCGACGCCGGCCATCCCTACCCCAGCAAGCTCGGCTACCCCGCCAAGAGCGACAAGTCCATCAAGGACGTCTCCGCCAATGACTTCGACTGCGTCGTCATCCCCGGCGGCTTCGCGCCCGACTTCCTGCGCCGCTCCGAAGGCATCCTCAAGTTCGTCTCCGAAATGGCGGAACAGGGCAAGGTGGTCGCCGCCATCTGTCATGGCCCCTGGGTCCTCTGCTCCACGCAGGCGCTCAAGGGCAAGAAGGCCACCTGCTTCTCCGCCATCAAGGACGACGTCATCAACGCCGGTGCCAGTTACGTCGATGCAGAAGTCGTCCGCGATGGCAACCTCATCACCAGCCGCAAACCCGACGATCTGCCGGCGTTCATGATCAATATCATCGCGGCCGTCAAGGAACTGTCCCTCGTCGCCGTGGGAAAACGATGAACCCCGCGCCGCGAATCAAACTGTATGGCCTGCTGCGCGTGACGCGGCGGGCCTACCTGATCGTGCAGGTCATCGGCCTGCTCGTCATCGTGGCCATTTTCGCCGTCGTTCTGTCTCTGCCGCGGCCGGCGGTGGCTCCGGGAGTGAAACTTCCTCCCTTTCCGGCCGCCCTACTCAAGCTGTTCGATCTTCTCCCCTGGTTCTGTCTTTTCGTCCTGGTTTATCAGGGGATCGAAACCTATGTCGTCCTCAAGAAGTTCAAGAAACTCGAATCGAGCGAGGCGTCTTCACCCACCCCTCCGCTCCACTCCAACCCCTGACAAACATCATGGCCTTCTTCCCTGAAGTGCAGACGATCAAGTACGAGGGACCAACCTCGGCCAATCCGCTCGCCTTCCGGCACTACAACGCCGGCGAGGTCGTCGAGGGCAAGCCGATGCGCGAGCATTTCCGCTTCGCCGTCGCCTACTGGCACACGATGCGCGGCCAGGGCGGCGACCCGTTCGGTCCCGGCTGCGCCGTCCGGCCCTGGGAAGACGGCACCGACTCGGTGGACATGGCCGTCAAGCGCGTCCGCGTTGCCTTCGAGTTCATGGAAAAGCTCGGCGTCGGCTTCTACTGCTTTCACGACCGCGATGTCTCCCCCGAAGGTGCCAACCTGCGCGAGACCAACGCCAACCTCGACCGGATCGTCAAGGCGCTCAAGGAGGAACAGCAGCGGACGGGCATCAAGCTGCTCTGGGGTACGGCCAACCTCTTCAGCAATCCTCGCTACGTTCACGGCGCCTCGACGAGTTGCAACGCCGACGTCTTCGCTTATGCCGGCGCCCAGGTGAAAAAGTGCCTCGAAGTGACGAAGGACCTCGGCGGCGACAATTACGTCTTCTGGGGCGGGCGCGAGGGCTACACGACGCTGCTGAACACCGACATGAAACGCGAGTTGGACCATCTCGCGAAGTTCTTTCACCTGGCCGTCGATTACAAGAAGAAGATCGGTTTCGGCGGCCAGTTCCTCATCGAGCCGAAGCCCAAGGAGCCGACCGCGCATCAGTACGACTTCGACGCGGCGGCGTGCATCAACTTCCTGCGCCAGTATGGCCTGACCGATTCGTTCAAGTTGAACCTAGAAACCAATCACGCGACGCTGGCCGGTCATACGATGATGCACGACATGATCACGGCATCGAGCGCGGGACTGCTCGGCTCGGTTGATGCCAACCGCGGCGACCTGATGCTCGGCTGGGACACCGATCAGTTCCCGACCGATCTCTACCTGACGACGAGCATCATGCTGGTGATCCTCGAACAGGGCGGGGTGTCGCCGGGCGGATTGAACTTCGACGCCAAGGTGCGGCGCGAGAGCTTCGAGCCGGTCGATCTGTTCCACGCTCACATCGGCGGCATGGATGCGTTCGCCCGCGGACTCAAGATCGCCGCGAAGATCCGGTCCGACG
>JBBSDR010000298.1:0-7260 GCA_038240465.1 Gemmatales bacterium | reverse complement strand
GGCTCGTTCGATCCGGCGATTTACGTCTGGGATGTCGAGCGCGAGAAGGCGATTTATCGTCTGGAGGGTCACAAAGAGTACATCGACGCCATCGCCCTGTCGCCGGACGAGAAAATGCTGGCCTCCGCGAGCCGCGACGGCACGCTGCTGCTGTGGGACCTGACAAGGGGTAAGGTGGTCAAACAACTCGAAGGCGCGGGGGGCATCGGCTGCTGTGTCGCGTTCTCGCCGGACGGCAAGACCCTCGCAGCGGGTAGCTCGCAGATCGGGCTGATCCTGTGGGACCTGCCGGGCGGCAAGTTGCGGAAGCGCCTCGACAGTGTGCTGAACGGGTTGGTGCATATCGCTTATTCGCGCGATGGCCGAACGCTCCTGGTCGGCGGCGGTTCGTCCTTCGTGCTACTGGAGGTGCTGACGGAGACGGATCGGCTCCGAATCACCTCGGATGCGCTGAGTGTGCTGGGCATGGCCATAGGCACGGATGGCCGGAGAATCGTGACAGCGGATGGCTCTGGCGTCCTGATACTGTGGGACCCGACGGGCCTGCTCGGCGAGGATCGCAAGAAGGTCCGTCTCGACGCCCCTGAATTGGACCGTCGCTGGCAAGACCTGACCGGACAGGCGGACAAGGCTTACGAGGCGATCTGGAAATTGAGCGTGGCGCCCGAGCAGTCGTTGCCGCTGTTTGCCAAGCACCTGCAGCCGGTGAAGGGAGTCGATGCGAACCGTGTCGAACGCTGGGTGGAGGAACTGGATAGCGTTCGCTTCAAGACACGCGACCGGGCGGAGAAGGAGTTGGAGAAGCTCGGCGACCTGGCCCAGGCTGGCCTCGAACGCGGTCTAAAGAAGGCGGAAACGCTCGAGCATCGCCGTCGAATTGAACGGTTGCTGGAGCGTGTTGCGTCTCTCTCGGGGACGCCCGAAATGCTGCGGCAATTGCGCATGGTCGAGACACTGGAGATCGTCGGAGGAGCGGAGGCTCGACGTCTGCTGGAGCGGCTGGCAACGGGCGATCCCGGCGCTCGCCTGACGCGCGAGGCGAAGGCGACGCTGGCACGCCTCCCTGGTCGCTAACCATGTCGGCCACCCTGGATCTCTGAGGACGACCCATGAAACGTCTTTCGTTGCTGTTGGTCCTTCTGAGTAGCCCCCTTCGTGCCGAAGAGTTGCCGCCCCATGCGCTGCGACGTTTTCAGGCAACTGACACGATTCCACGGACACCCGTGGCCGCGCTCGCCTTCAAGTCGGATGGAAAAACTCTCCTCATGGTGGCCGATGGCCATCTTCATGAGTGGGATTTCACGAGCCAGAAGGCCACCGGCAATCTCGCTGGTCCTTTTTCGGTGATGGCCCTTTCTCCTGATTGTCGGCTTGCGGCAATCGGCACTGCTCGCGAGATCGAAGTCCGCGAGCTATCGACCGCGACGAAGCGCGAGGGGATTTCGATTCTGAGCACCCTCACCTCGATGGCGCTGTCACCGGATGCCTCCCTTGTCGCGGGGGGCAACGACGAATGCGAGGTTGAGCTTTGGGAAAGCAAAACAGGTAAACACTTGCGCAGGCTGGAAGGTCACGATTCCCATATCACCACCGTCGCCTTCTCTCCATCTGGTAAGGTCCTCGTGTCGGGGTCGCAGGATCGCACCATTCGTCTTTGGGACCCTCGAACAGGCAAGATGCTCCGTGTCCTTGAAGGCCATCGCGATCAGGTATCGGGCTTGGTGATACTCCCTGGCGACAGGACGCTTGTCTCAGCGAGCTGGGATGGGACGATTCGTCTTTGGGATCTCACATCAGGAAAGGAAAGGCAATGCCTCAAGGGACACAGGCTGAGCATCATGGGTCTGGCAATTGATGCGACGGGTAAAAAACTCGCATCCGCGAGCCTGGACGGGACGGCTCGCGTCTGGGACCTGGACACAGGGAAGGAAACGCTGCGGATTGACGTCTCCCCTGATGGGGTTCATGCGGTTTCCTTTTCGTCCGACGGGAAGATGCTGGCAGTTGGCGGCACGGATTCGACCGTTAGCCTGTGGGACATGAAGGGCAAATGTCTCCATCGCGGTCCGACGAAGCGAGAAGCCACTGGTGAGGTGTGGGATTATGTGCAAAGTGTCGCGATCTCGCGGGATGGCACACGCATCGTCTCCGGCCACGAGGACACCGGTATTCGTCTCTGGGACGCGGCGACAGGCAAGATGATTCGACGTGTCGGCCGCATGACCGATTCTGTCTGGAGCGTGCAGTTCAGCCCCGACGGCAAGAGCATTGCCTCCGCAGCCCGGCGCAATGGGGCCGTCCACATCTGGGACGCTGACAAGGGCGAGTTGGTCAAGGTGCTGAAGGGACAAAACGGCGCGATCAACAAAATCCTCTACTGCCATGACGGCAAGCGGCTGATTGCGGCCGGTGACTCATTCGATTCGACCATTCGCGTCTGGGACGTCGAGTGCGAAAAGGTAATTCATCGGCTGGAGGGGCATAGCATTTCCATTGAGGGAATCGCCCTGTCGCCTGATGAGAAAACGCTGGCCTCCACAAGCCGCGATGGCACTCTGCGGTTGTGGGACCTGACCACGGGCAAGGAAATGCCACAACTTGAGGGCGCAAAGGGCGCAAAGGGCGAAAACTTCAGTGTCGCATTTGCGCCGGATGGGAAGACGCTCGCCGTTAACGGTCTGACGCTCGGGCTGCGGTTTTGGGACCTGTCGAGCAGGAAGCCTCAAAAAGCTCTTCGAGAGGGAGGATGGGACCGGCTGTCGCTCAACTATTCTCGGCTTGGACGAACGCTCGTGATTACTGCGGCTGGGTTCCCCGACATCGTGTTGCTTGACACGTTGACGAACCGGACACGCGGTTGGCTGACTTTGAGTCCAGTCAGCCAGCGAGGCGACTCCAGCAGCGTGACGGCGGTCGCATTCAGCGAGGATAGCCGGCGAATCGTGACGGGAGATAGTGCCGGTGGGATCATCCTCTGGGACCCGACAGGACTGCACGGCGAAGATCGCAAGAAGGTCCGTCTCAACGCGGAGGAACTGGAGCGCCGCTGGCAGGACCTCGGCGGCCAGGAGCACCCGGCTTACCAGGCGATCTGGAAGCTGAGCATGGCGTCTGAGCAGTCCTTGCCGCTGTTCGCGAAGCACCTGCAGCCCTTCAAGAAAGTCGATCCGAAGCAAATCGAACGCTGGGTAGAGGACCTGGGCAGCGATCAATTCAAGACGCGCAACACCGCGGAGACGGACCTGGAGAAGCTCGGCGAGCTGGCACAGCCCGCCCTCGAACGCAGCCTCAAGAAGGCGGAAACGCTCGATCTGCGACGGCGTATCGAGCGAGTGCTGGAGCGTGTGGCGTCCCAAATGGAATCGCCCGAAACCCTGCGGCAGTTACGCATGGTCGAGACACTGGAGATCGTCGGAGGAGCGGAGGCTCGACGTCTGCTGGAGCGGCTGGCGACAGGCGATCCGGGCGCTCGCCTGACGCGCGAGGCGAAGGCATCGTTAACGCGCTTGCCACTGCGGTGAAGGCCCGTTTCGCCGCGAGCCTCTGGCGAGCGCGTTGCCGCAGAAACGCTCGCCAGAGGCTCGCGGCAAAACGATGAAACACGAGAAGTACTTTCCCACCACGAGAGATCGAGCATGTCCACACGCATCAATCGCCGTCAGTTCGTCGCCACCGGGGCCGCCGGCCTGGCCCTCGGCGCAACCAGTCTCGCCGATCAGGCCGCCAACAAACTTATCGTCGGCATCATGGGCACGGGCGGACGCGGCACCAGTCTGGCCCAGGCGTTCGCTCAGCAGCCGGGCGTCGAGGTCGCCTATGTCTGCGACGTCGATAAGAAGCGAGCCGAGAACGCCGCGGGAGTCGTCGCCAAGCTCGCTCAAAAAGCCCCCAGGGTCGTCCAGGACTTCCGCAAGGTCCTCGACGATAGCCACGTCGATATTCTCGTCGTCGCGACCTGCAATCACTGGCACGCGCCGGCCGCGATCCTGGCCTGCGCCGCCGGCAAGCACGTTTACGTCGAGAAGCCGTGCAGCCACAATCCGCGCGAAGGCGAGTGGCTCGTCGAGGCGGCGCGCAAGCACAAGAAGAAAATCCAGGTGGGCAACCAGCGGCGGAGTTGGGACAAGGTCATCGAGGCGACTGCCGAGGTGCGCAAGGGAGCGATCGGCCGGGCCTATTTCGCCGAGGCGTGGTACACAAGCGTCCGCGGCTCCATCGGCAAGGGCAAGGCGATATCCCCACCGGCCGATCTCGACTACGATCTCTGGCAGGGGCCGGCGCCGCGGCGCGACTTCCGCAGCAACTACCTGCACTACAACTGGCACTTTTTCTGGCATTGGGGAAACGGCGAACTGGGCAACAACGGCATTCACATGCTCGACCTGTGCCGCTGGGGACTCGGCGTCGATTATCCGATTCGCGTCACCTCAACGGGCGGCCGCTATCGCTATGACGACGATCAGGAGACGCCGGATACCCACGTCGTCTCCTACGACTTCGCCGAAAAGAAGTCGATTATGTGGCAGGGGTACAGCTGCAATCAGCTTCAGTCGGCGCTGACGCCCGATGTCGTCTTCGTCGGCGAGAAGGGCAGCCTCGTCCTTCGCGGCGACAGCTACACGATCCTCGACAACGCCGGCAAGGAGATCAAGAAGGAGAGCGGCGAGAAGGGCAAGTCCATCGATACCTTGCACCTGGCCAACTTCCTCGACGCCGTTCGCAACGACAAGCCGTTGAATTCGGGCATTGCGGAAGCGCATAAGAGTACGCTGCTGTGCCATCTCGGCAACATCGCCTATCGAGTCGGCCGCTCGCTCCGCTGCGAGCCATCGAACGGACACATTCTCGACGATAAGCAGGCGGAGGCGATGTGGACGCGCGAGTACGAGAAGGGCTGGGAGCCGAAGGTGTGAGTGAGTGTTTGCGGCTTGCAGATGCCCCTGCGAAGCCGCAAGTGGCCAGAGACACAGAGGGTCTACCAGTCGTTCCCCAGCAGATCATTGCTGGCCGGTGTCAAGGCACCCCAGTAACTCTGTTCCGACATCTTCGGTGCCAGCGTCCGAACGCTCCCATCCGCCAGAGCCGCGAGCATGCCCGCGCGATGCGGAGTCTGTGCGACGTAAGAGTTGCATGCCTGTCTCGTCGGTGCCACCTGGAACGTCACGCCCCCCATATCTCCATCGCTGGTAGCCGGATTTCCGCGCGTCATTGGGACCGCATCAGAGCAGAGCGCGTCAGCGATGCTGGCACGATGGTTGTATCGTGCGAATCCAGGTTGCACTGACAGATAGTTGAAGCTGACACCAACCATCCCCCCTGGCGTCCCAGATCCCCCACAGTCGAACCCATAGTGTTCGGCGAACGCGATTGTTTGTGAGGTCCCGTCTGAAATGCTTACCGGCAGCCGCGGGTCCTTAACAAACAACTGACCATTTGCCGCGTAACTGGACACATACTGGCGTTTCTCGATGGCTTCGGGAACCGATGGATCAGCGGGACTGAGGTAGGTCTTGACAACGAAAAAGTCGGGGCTATTGTTGAACTTAGCATTGTACGCCGGACCCTGGTCGATGTACGGCAGGATGGCCCCGAACAGCGGCAATCCTCGGTTCCCCGTTCTCGCATCTCCATCCAGGCTTGGCAGTCGGCTATCGTTAACTTCAGCGAAATGGTGTGTGGCCAGGATAATCTGGTGCAGGTTATTCTGGCTCTCGGCGCGACGTGCGGACTCTCTCACACTCATAACCGCAGGCAGGATCATGCCGATCAAGACGGCGATGATCGCGAGAACGACAAGCAGTTCGATCATCGTGAAGGCGCGACGATGTGACATTGCTGAATCCCTCCATTGTCTCTCGACAGGACAAAGAAAAACAGATGAGGAGAATCAGCGAGGGCCTTTCGCTGAGGGTCTCCTCATTCGGGTACATTGGAAAGGCAAGCCGCTATTTGGCTGACGCAGATGCGGCAGGCGCTGCTACTACCGCTGTGGCTCCCATGTTCTTCACAGTTAGCTGGATCACCACAAAGTAGGTAGTCCCCGTGGTAAGATCCCCAGCACCCACTTCATTTTCACCCCAGGAGCCGTCCATGTTGACGGTGAGAGTGTACGTCTTGATAACTCCGCCGGTGGTGGGCCATACGTTGATGGTCCCTCCCATAATCGTCCACCCGACAGTCGGCGTCGTCGTCCCCTTGACGAGAATCCCTCCCGCCATGGTGCCTGTTTTCGGATAGCCTCCGCTCCAGCCAGCCGTTCCCTGGGCTGAAGACCTTGACGCCAGAAACGCCACCAGAACCAGCGCGAGAGCCTTCCCTTGAATCATGATACCTCTCCCATAGATGCGGAACAAGGTGCAGTGAAGACTGATGCGCAACTGTACAAAAAAAAAGGCAGTTGTTGTCAAGGACAAAAATCAGAAAAAGATATAGGGCGGAATTCTCGAGAGGGGTGCGCTTATTTGCCGTTCCCATGGGCGGAAACGGTGAACTGTATCCGGTAAATCCAGAGGAGAGACCATGTCCGCGCCGCGTATCCTGGCCTTCGCAGGCAGTCTGCGAAGAGATTCGTTCAACAAGAAGCTCGTTCGCATCGCCGCGAAAGCGGCCGAGGACGCCGGCGCATCGGTAACGGTCGTCGATCTGCGCGATTATCCGCTGCCGGTGTTCGATCAGGACTTCGAGGCGGAACAGGGCATGCCGGAACCGGGGGCCAGGCTCAAGCAACTCATGATCGAGCAGGACGGCTTCCTGATCGCGTCGCCGGAGTATAACTCCTCGCTGACGGCAGCGCTGAAGAACGCGATCGACTGGGCCTCGCGTCCCGTGCCGAACGAGGCGCCGCTGCTGGCGTTCACCGGCAAGTCAGCGGCCATCATGAGCGCCTCGCCGGGCGGCCTCGGCGGCCTGCGCGGCCTGGTGCATCTGCGCTCGATCCTTGGCAACATTGGCGTACTGATCCTGCCGGACCAGGTTGCCGTCGTCAAGGCGCATGAGGCGTTCAACGCCGACGGCACGCTCAAGGATGCCAAGCAGCAGGCGAGCGTTGCGAAACTTGGCACCAAGCTCGTCGATCTGCTGCGCCGGCTTCGGCCCGCGTAGCCGCGATAACGCAGGCCGCATGATGGTTAGCCGCGACGCGAGTCTTCGAGCGGAGCGCGTCCGGCGTTATAGCGCCACATGCCCGGGTAGCCGCGACGCGGAGTCGTCGGAGCGGAGCGGGTCCCCCGGTATCGCGCCTCGCGCATTGGGTAGCCGCGT
>JBBSDR010000297.1:0-7266 GCA_038240465.1 Gemmatales bacterium | reverse complement strand
GCTCAATGCCGACATGCCCTACGATCGCTTCGTCATGCTGCAACTGGCGGCGGACCAGGTCAAGGACGCGAAGCCGGACGACCGCGCCGCGCTCGGTTTCATCGGCCTCAGTCCGAGTTACTGGAAGGAACTGAAGCTCGCTCCCGACGTTATCAAGACCGTGGTGGCCGAGGAGTGGGAGGAGCGCATTCACACGGTTGGCAGCACTTTTCTCGGGCTGACGGTTGCCTGTGCGCGCTGTCACGATCACAAGTTCGATCCGATCACGACGCAGGATTACTACGCCCTGGCCGGCGTCTTCGCCAGCACCCGCGAGGCGGACCTGAAGACATCGACGACGTCTCTCGCTCCCGGCGTCGAGGATGCGAACCTGTTCGTCCTGCCGGACGGCCCCCACAAAACCAAGATCGAGTACAAGACGGGTGCCGGCCAGGACGTCGCCGTGCAGGTGCGCGGCAATCCCGCAACGCTCGGTCCTGTGGTGCCGCGGCGCTTTTTGAGTGTACTGACGAACGCGCCGAAGCCGTTCAAGCAAGGCAGCGGCCGGCTCGATCTGGCACAGGCGATTGTCAACGAGGGTGGACCTCTCGCGGCGCGGGTCATCGTCAATCGCGTCTGGATGTATCACTTCGGCGCTGGCCTCGTCGATACGCCGAGCAACTTCGGCGTTGAGGGATCGCGTCCGACGCATCCGGCCTTGCTCGACGACCTGGCCGCTCGTTTTGTCGCGTCGGGCTGGTCGCTGAAATGGCTGCAGCGCGAGATCGTCCTGTCGGCCGCCTATCGCCAATCGAGCGCTCACGATGCCCACAAGCAGGCCATCGACCCGGACAATCGTCTACTGGGACACATGAGCCGCCGGCGTTTGGAAATCGAGGCCTGGCGCGACGCGATGCTGGCCGTCAACGGCGTTCTCGATCACCGGCTCGGTGGAGCGCCCCAGGAACTGACCGATGCGAACAACCGAAGGCGGACGATCTATGGCACCGTCAAGCGGCGCGAGTTGAACGATCTGCTGCGGCTGCACGACTTCCCCGATCCAACGACGCACAGTGCCAGCCGGACGCCGACGACAACGCCGTTGCAGCAACTCTTCGTGCTGAACAGCCCGTTCATGCAGCAGCAGTCGGCCGCGCTGGCGAAACGAGTCGAGAGCGCGGGCGATAACGAGGCGCGAGTTCGCCGGCTGTATCAACTGCTGTTTGGGCGAATGCCGAGCAGCGGCGAGGCGAAGATCGCGCAGGAGTTCCTGATCGACGCGGCGTCATGGACAGCGTACTGCCAGGCGCTTCTGGGCAGCAACGAATTCCTGTTCGTGGATTGAGGGTGCATGATGTTCTCACGACGCGAAATGCTCCTGTCCCTGGGCGGCGGTCTCGGCGCTCTCGGCCTCGCGCCCCTGCTCGGAGCGGCGACGAAGGTGACGCCCCACTTCGCGCCGCGTGCCAAACGCATCATCCATCTCTTCATGAACGGCGGTCCTTTCAGCCCCGACCTTATGGATCCGAAGCCGGCAATCAATAAGTACGCCGGCCAGCGTCCGAAAGAGGTCGAACTGCGCACCGAGAACCAGACCGGCGGCCTGATGCCGGTGCCGTTCAAGTTCGCGAAGTGCGGCAAGAGCGGCGTCGAGGTCAGCGAATTGCTGCCGCACCTGGGCAAGTGCATCGACGACGTCTGCGTTATCCGCTCGCTGCACACCGACAATCCGAATCACGGCCCGGCGCTATTCCTGATGAACAACGGCACCATCACGCCGACGCGGCCGTCGATGGGATCGTGGTTGCTCTACGGCCTCGGCAGCGAGAACGCGAACCTGCCGGGCTACGTCGTCCTCTGTCCGGGCCGGCCGGTACGGTTTGCCGAGATGTGGGCCAGCGCCTTTCTGCCGGGCGAGTTCCAGGGCAGTTACATCAATCACGGCAACCTCGATCCGCGCAAGATGATCCCGTTCCTGAATGGTTCGCTGCCGCTCGAAGCTCAGCGCCGCCAGTTCAACCTGATGCGCCGACTGAACGAATCGCACAGTGAGGAGCGGGGCCACGATCCGGCGCTGGATTCGCGCATCCAGGCGATGGAGACAGCTTTTCGCATGCAGACAGCGGCGACGGACGCCTTCGACATCAACCGCGAGCCGGCGAAGGTGCGCGCGGAGTACGGCAGCGGCCACTTCGCCAACGGCTGTCTGTTGGCGCGGCGTCTGGTCGAGCGCGGCGTTCGCATGGTGCAGGTGTATTACGGCAACGGCCAGCCCTGGGACACGCATCGCAACCACAACGACACGACGAAGAAGCTGTGCAAGGACATCGATCAGCCAATGGCGGCGCTGTTGACGGACCTGAAACGACGTGGGCTTCTCGAAGACACGCTGGTGGTCTGGGGAGGCGAGTTCGGGCGGACCTCGACATCGGAGAGCGGCGATGGCCGAGACCACAATCACTGGGGCTTCACGATGTGGCTGGCCGGCGGCGGCGTCAAGGGTGGGACGACTTACGGCGCGACGGACGATTTCGGTTTCCGGGCGGTGCAGGACAAGGTCCACGTCCACGATCTGCACGCGACCATTCTGCATCTGATGGGCATCGATCACGAGAAGCTGACGTATCGCCACGCCGGACGTGATTTCCGGCTGACGGACGTGTATGGCGACGTGGTGAAGAGTGTTGTGGCGTGAGAATGTCGAACTGAATCCCTCAGCATTTCGAGGTGATAACCTTCCGTCTTTCTTGCCGCTTGCGGCTTAGCGGACTGCCCGCTAAGCCGCAAGCGGTGGGAAGTTATTTTGCAACCGTTTCTAAACAGGTCGTCACGGAGGTGTCAGCATCCGCGCCAGGATCAATGCTACCGTCAATCCCACGAGGAACGCCAGCAGGTGCGTCACCAGCAGCAGCCCGCGCCGGTTCTCTCGGGACCCCTCCAGCGTCTCCGGCGTCTCGCTGAGAGCGGGTTGCTCTTCGCTCAGCAAACCCTTCTTGCTCAGCGCTCGCGCCACACGCTCGCGCTGGGCTTCCGGGACGAACCGTTCGAGGAAACCGCGCTGTAGCGCCGTCCGCGTCTCCGCCGGGCATCCTTCCATCACCTTCAGCCAGGCCCCGAGAACGCGCTTCAACTCGTCCTCGGTCGCCGCGGGCGCATGCAGCAGGCCAAATGCCGTGAGCAGTCGCCCGCTCTCGGTCCCATGCGCCAGACGCAGCACGGCCAGCAGATCGTCTGCTTTCACCTCGCCGCGCGCCAGCCGCTTCAGACCGCGCACCGTCTCCAGGACGGGCCGCAGCGCCGAAACGGTCACTCGTCCGACAGAAGCGAGCGCCAACTCCAGTTCGTCCCACTCGCCGTGCGCCGCCAGTTCCATCGCCTCGTCGAAGAAGGCCGGCACGTCGCGGTCCAGTTCCGGCGACGCGCGCAGGCTGAACGTGTCGAGCGCGTAGCCGCGCGCGCTGAAGTAATCGCTATCCAGTCCTCGTTCCGGCGATGCGATCCAGGTGCCGGCGACCCGCCCCAGCCGATACTCGCGCAGAACCCGATGCGTATTCTCGTAGGTCGAGAAAGGCACGAAGACGTCGCGGGCCTCGGGAAGAAGCCGGGCGACGCCGTAAAGGAGCAGGGCCGTCAGGTCCGGTTCCGCCAGCAGGTAGAGCCGGCTGCGCGGGCCATCCGCGGCGGATCGCAGGGCCAGACGCACTCCTTGCAGCACACGCAGGAGTGTCTGGCGCCGTATTTCCCGCGTCAACCGCTCACCGGCCAGACAGGGAGCGCCGGCGAGGAACGCGGTCAGGGCGGCATCGTCGAGCGGACCGGGACGCGGCAAGCCCGGCAGCAGCGGCAGGCCCTTGCTCGTGCCAGAAGCGTATTGGTGCTGCCAGTCGGGCGACTTCCACGCGGACAGCGCCTGTCGCAAAGTCAGCGACGGATAGAGGAGAATGTGCGAGAAGAAGCTGTTCTTGCGCCCGCAGGTGTCTTCGGGGACGTAGACGGTATGGACGAGTGCAACCCGTCCCCCGGGAGCGGAGACAAGGGCCAGACGACAGGGCGTTTCGGCGGGCGAGAGTCCAGGACGACGCAGGTCGAGGGGCAACTCGTAAGCCGGCTGTTCGATGGCGAACTGAAGCAGGAGAGGATCGCTGATGGATGTGGCCCGCACCTCGAAGCCCGGCCGGCCCGAAACACTGTCGGCCGGGAGACAGTGCGTCACATACACCTGCTCAGCCTGCACGATCACCTCCTCGTTCCCACGCTCCGCCCCGGTCCTTACCGCCCTTCGGGCCAGCCACCAAAGAGGCAAGGTTATTGTATTCTCCCATTGCTGAAGTTATCGTTGGGCAGCGGCCCAGGACCGACGGCGAAATACCGGGTTGCCGCTTGCGGCTTGGCGGACCGCCCGCTCACGACCGCCAGGCCGCAAGCGGCAAGCCGCCGAGGGAGGCCACTGTGTATCCCCATCGCATTCGCCTTCATGGCCCGTGGATCTGCACGCCGCTGTCCCGGATCGGCGCCGGACCGCTTCCGGTCCAGCAGCGGATGCGAATCCCCTGTCGCTGGGCTTACGGTGGACTGACTGAATTCGCCGGGACAGTGCGCTTACGGCGTGCTTTCGGCTACCCCGGCCAGATCGACGATTACGAGCGCGTCTGGCTCACCTTCGCCGGCGTCGAGGGAAAGACTCTCGTGAAGCTCAATGGCCAACTCCTCGGAATGCCTCCCCATCCGTCCGCGGGATTCGAGTACGAGGTGACCGCGCTGCTGAACACTAGAAACGAACTGGACGTGGAAATCGAAGCGGCATCTGACGGTGGCCTGTGGGGAGAGGTGGCGCTCGAAGTGCGCCGCACGGCTTTCTTTCGTGACGTTCGCGTTCACGCAAACGGCCGACGGCTGCATATCGAGGGTGAGGTGGCCGGCAGCGCGGACCGTCCTCTGGAGGTGTACGTTGTCGTGGATCGATCGACGGCGATTTACGGAGTGGTCGAGGCTGGCAAGCATTTCGCCCTGAGCAGCGAGCCGCTCGCCCTTGAGGGGGCGCAGCCGATTCGGGTGGATCTGGTTGACGGGGCGACCGTGTGGTATACCCTGGAACGAGTGATCGACGTCCCGGCTCCCGAGCAAGAAGAAGGAAGGGAATGGAAATCCAGTCGCTGAAATTCATGCTGACCGACGCCGACCTGAAGGCGCTCGCCGGCGAGTTCCTGCCCGACGACGCGCCGGTCAAGAACGTCAGGCTGTCGATCGTCGAGGGCGCAATCCAGGTGTCCGGCGACTATCCGACGGCCCTGCTCAACGTTCCCTTCCAGACAACGTGGGAGCCGGTCATCCAGGATGGCAAGGTGCGCCTGCGCCTGGCCGACCTTCGCGTCGTCGGTCTGCCGGGCGGAATGCTGCGCGGACTGTTCCTGGGCGGATTTCGTCAGATTGCCGCGAAGGTGCCCGGAGCGAGCGTCGAGGATCAGACCCTCGTCCTCGATCCGGACCGCATGCTGGCCACACGCGGCATTCCCTTGAAGACGAACTTGAAACTGATCCGCTGCGAGGCGGGCCGCATGACCATCGAGGCGTGACCCACACATATCACGATCGTTGATTGCAGATCGCCTGTAGCCGAAGTCGCCAGACTTCGGGTATCGTGCTTGCCCGAAGTCTGGCGACTTCGGCTACAAGAATGCGTGCCATTCTTCTGCGTCAGCGTCATAGCGTGATCCTTGATTGCAGATCGCCTGGAGTGTGCTGATGGCCGACGAGCGCGACGTGAACGTCTTCCTGTTGCCCGAGCTGGCGCCGCCGGCCCGCCTCGTAGACGCTGTCGCCGTCGTCATCGACGTCCTACGGGCCACGACCACGATCATTCACGCCCTCGCCGCCGGCTGCACCAGTGTCCGTCCCTGTCTGGAGGTAGAGGAAGCGCGGTCTCTCGCCGATCAGATGCGCGCCGGGCGCGTCTTGTTGGCCGGCGAACGGGGCGGATTGCCGATCGACGGTTTCGACATGGGCAATTCGCCGCGCCGCTTCACGCCGCGCCTGTGTCGCGACGTCACCGTCGTCCTGACGACGACCAATGGCACCCGCGCGGTGCTGCGCTGTGCCGGGGCAGCCAGGACGATGGTGGCGGCGTTTGTCAACTACAGCGCCATCTGCGAACAACTGAGGCACGAGAAGCGTCGTGTCTGTATCGTCTGCGCCGGCACCGAGGGCGACGTGACGTTGGAAGATACGCTGCTGGCGGGCGCCCTGGTCGATTTCCTGCACGATCTTGGGCCGGTGACGCTCAACGACGGCGCCCGGCTGGCGTGGGACTGCTTCGAGACGCATGGCCGTTGTCTGGTCGCGGCCCTGGAACTGAGCCAGGGAGGCAAGGCCCTGCAGCGGATCGGCGCCGCTGAGGACATCGAGACGGCAGCCGAGGTCGATGCCTTCGCCCTGGTCCCGGAGTTGCGGGCCGCTCCCTTGCGTATCGAGGTCGGCGCCGCGGGCATCGTCAAGCACTACTGGACGAAAGGTTGACTCATGGCCAGTGACACTCCCAACCGGATGGACCGGATCGTCTCGCTGTGCAAGCGGCGCGGGTTCCTCTTCCAGGGCAGCGACATCTACGGCGGCCTGCAAGGCTTCTGGGACTACGGCCCCCTCGGCGTCGAACTGAAACGCAACGTCAAGGAGGCCTGGTGGCGCGACATGGTCACCAGCCACGACGACATCAACACGCCGTCCGGCGCGCCCTCGTCGTTCGAGATGGTCGGACTCGACTGCGCCATCATCATGCATCCGCAGGTCTGGAAGTGCTCCGGCCATTACGACCTGTTCCACGATTACATGGTCGATTGCCGGGAATCGGGCAAGCGTTATCGCCACGATCAGGTTCGCGGCCGCTGGGTCGAGGCGAAGGGACAGCGGGTTTTCGTGGCCGTGGAGCAGGGCGGCGACGAGGACGAGAAGCTCATCGAACAGCGCGCCCTCAAGTTCTTTGACCTCCGCGCCAAGCAGGCCGAGCAGTTGAAATGGGATGGCCCCGCCGTGTCGCTGACGACGCTGCAGGACTTCGCTCCCGTACTCGCTCCCGATGCGAAGGCGCTGGGGACGCTGACGCCGCCGCGCGAGTTCAACCTGATGTTCAAGACCATCGTCGGCGCGCTCGGCAGCGAGGAAGACGCGGCTTTTCTGAGGCCCGAGACAGCGCAGGGGATCTTCGTCAACTTCAAGAACGTCGTCGATACCTCACGCGTCCGGGTGCCATTCGGTATCGCACAAATGGGCAAGAGCTTCCGCAATGAGATCACG
>JBBSDR010000296.1:0-7269 GCA_038240465.1 Gemmatales bacterium | reverse complement strand
CCGCTTGCGGCTTAGCGGGCTGGCCGCTAAGCCGCAAGCGGCAAGAAAGAGGGAAGTTATTTCGCCGTCGGTCCGAACCAGCGGACACGACGCAGCAGAGTTGAGCCGGCCATCTCGACCGGCGGTCTCCACGGAGATAAGATAGGGAATGCCGTGGTGGCGGATCTCGGGTCCGAGTACCGGGTGTGGAGATCAACGTCCCGGGGCGTCAGGACATTCGCCTTTGGCGAGCTTCAATCCCGCATGCGGGAGCGCCAATCTCCTTTGAGACCGCCCCACGGCACAATTCAGACGAAGGAACGCCCTGCGCGCACGTTCCTTCGCGGAGTCTCGCGGCGCAGACAGCGTGGCTTGTCAACCAGGAGGGCGAGTCACGCCGACGGGCGGTACAGGCGGAAGGAGCGGAGGACTTCGTAGAGGTCGGGAGTGATGGCCACCTGGTCGTCGAGGAAATCCTGGAGCCAGACGTAATTGCGCCGCTGGGCCAGCGCGATCAGCGGCAGCAGTTCTCCCAGAGTGACATCAACGGTGGCCGGCTGACCCGTTGTCTCGAATCCCGCTTCCGGAGTGGAAAAAACGCGCAGATGCGGCGGCATGCTCGATCCTCCCTGATGTTGACCGTCAGGCGTTGAGACGCCTGCTTCCCGAGTCCCTCCCCGGGCAGGGGAGAAAGTCAATCGAGATTGTTATCGGCAGTCGCAAGCGCGTATCTTGGATCATTCCGCGTTCATTGAGACGACAACGTGTCAGGACGAGTCCGGTCATGACGACGAAGATGAGTATCCTGGGAGACGGCGCCTGGGGGACCGCGCTCGCCTTGCTGCTGGCCCGGCGCGACGATCACGAGGTCGTGCTGTGGAGCGCCCGGCCCGAGAACGCCCGTATTCTCCGCGAACATCGCGAGAATCGCCGTCTTCTGCCCGGTGTCTTCATTCCGCCGAGTGTGATCCTGACCGAAGACATCGCCGAGGCCGTCAGCGGCGCCGAACTGCTCGTTTCCGCCATTCCCACGGTTTACCTGCGTGCCACTCTGCAGCGACTTGGTAACGTGGTGTCCTCGTCGGCGCGAATCCTGAGTCTGAGCAAGGGACTGGAGAACGAGACCTTTCGCCGGCCGACGGAAATCCTTCACGAACTGCTGTCCGTAACGCGGGTGGCAGTCCTCAGTGGACCCAGTCATGCGGAGGAAGTGAGCCGTGGTTTGCCGACATCCGTCGTCGTCGCCAGCCGGGATCGCGATCTGGCTCACTGGATCCAGGATCACTTCAACACGACGACGTTTCGCGTCTACACTTCGCCGGACCTGATCGGCGTCGAGCTCGGCGGCGCGCTGAAGAACATCATCGGTCTGGCGGCCGGCATCGGCGACGGCCTCAACCTGGGCGATAACAGCAAGGCGGCGCTATTGACGCGCGGTCTGGTCGAGATGAGCCGTTTCGGCGTCGCTCTGGGAGCAGAAGCGAAGACTTTCGCGGGACTGGCTGGGCTGGGCGATCTGATCGCGACCTGCATGAGCCGGTATGGACGCAACCGCCACGTCGGTGAGCGACTGGGTCGAGGCGAGTCGCTGGCCGCCATCTTGAGCAGTATGAGCATGGTCGCCGAGGGCGTGGCGACGACACGAAGCGTCTATCAGCGGGCGTGCCAGCTCGGCGTGGAGATGCCGATCGTGCAGGAAGTGTATCGCGTCCTCTACGAGGACAAGGACGTGCAGACGGCGGTGGCCGATTTGATGCTGCGAGAACCTCGCGGAGAGGAAGCATGGTGAAGACAAAAAATAAAAGACGAAAGACAATTGCAAATTGCAAAGTGCAAATTGCAAAGTGCAAATTGATCGGAAGCAGCGTGAAGACGCGCTGCGATTCTGATTCGACTCTTCAATTTGCAATTTGCAATTTGCAATTTGCAATTTGCAATTGTCTCTCATTCTTCCTTCGGCTCGGTTCCCGGCACAACTGACACAACTGACACAACCGCTGCTCTATGCGCAGTTGGTCAGCTTGATGCGCAAGTGGCCGCTTGACTGTCTTTCCCATTCGCTCTAGCCTGAAAAGGCTTCGCATTCTCGTCCCACCGCGCCGGCACCATGCACCGTGAAATCTCATCTTCTGAACGTCTGGGCCACGGCGAGCCGCCGCTGTCGCTCTACTTGCTCACAGCCTTGCTCGGGCTGCTGCTCGGCGCCGACCTGGGATTGAGCTTCAGCGACTGGGCGGGCTGGTCCAACTCGTGGCTGCCTGCCTGGTGGCCGCGCACCCTGTTCGGCGATCGACACTGGCTGGCGCTGATCGCTGCCGTCCTCGGTGGCTCGCGCGTCCTGTATGGCTCACTCGAAGCACTCTTCGAGGGCAAACTCGGCGCTGATCTCGCTCTCGCTCTTGCCTGCATCGCGGCGATTCTCATTGGCGAACCTCTCGTCGCCGCCGAGGTTGTCTTCATCGGTCTGCTCGGCGAAGTGCTGGAAAACTACACCTTCACGCGCTCGCAGAAGGCGATCCGCGAACTGCTTGAAATCACGCCACGCCGCTGCTGGCTGCTTCAAGATGGCCAGGAAGTGCGCATTCTCGTCAGCGACCTGAAGCCCGGCGACATCATCGCGGTCAAGCCGGGCGCGCGCATCCCGGCCGACGGCGTAGTCCGCGACGGACGCGCATCGGTCAACACCGCCGCTCTGACGGGCGAGAGCCTGGCGCGCGAGAAGGGACCGGGCGACGAGGTGCTGGCGGGCTCGCTGATCGACGGCGGCTCACTGACTATCGAAGCAACTCACGTCGCCGAGCAAACGGTGATTGGCCGGGTCCTGACGCTCACTGTCGAGGCGCTCAAACAGAAGAGCGAGGCCGAGCGCACGGCCGATCGTCTGGCGCGCTATTTCCTGCCCGCCGTCCTCGGGCTGGCGCTGCTGACGTTTATCGTCGCCGTCATCGGGAACAGTCTGTGGGCGAAACCCGTGGTCAGCGGCTCGAGGGTCGGTCTGACCGAGGCGATTCGCATGGCAGCGTATCCCGCGCTGTCGGTCCTTGTCGTCGCCTGTCCCTGCGCTCTAATCCTGGCAACGCCGGCCGCCGTCCTCGCCGCTCTCGGCCGGCTCGCGGGGACCGGCATCCTCATCAAGGGCGGCGCGAGCCTCGAACGTCTGGCCGAGGTCAACGCCTTCGCCTTCGACAAGACCGGCACCCTGACCGAGGGGGTACTGGAACTGGCGGACCTGGTCCCGCTCGCCGGCGTCAGCCCCAGAGAACTGCTGCAAGCCGCCGCGACGGCGGAACAGAAGAGCGAACATCTGCTGGCGCGTCTCATCCTCGACGCCGCTGCCGTTCAGCGTCTTGTTCTCGGTCACGTTGATGAATTCCAGGCGCATCCCGGCGGCGGAGTGCGCGCCGTCAGCGGCGGCAGCGTACTCCTCGTTGGCACACTCCGGTTTCTCCAGGAGCAGGGCGTCGCGGTGGACGATAATGTCCTGTCTGTCCTCGAACATCTCGATGCAGGCGGACAGACGTCGCTGCTGGTCGCGCGCGATGGCCTGCTGCTGGGGGCGATCGGGGCGCGCGATCGCGTTCGTCTCGGAGCGGCCGACGTCCTCGCCCGGATTCGTTCTCTCGGCATTGAGGATATCTCACTGCTGACAGGGGATCGTCGCGCCGTTGCCGAAGCCGTGGCCGGCCAACTCGGTATCAGCGACGTGCATGCCGAATTGCTGCCAGCTCAGAAAGCGGAGATGGTCGGCCGCGAGGGACGGCGGGTCGCGTTCGTCGGCGACGGCGTCAATGATGCACCCGCTCTTGCCCGCGCTCACGTCGGCCTGGCGGTCGGCGGCACCGGGACCGAGGTCGCGGCCGAGGCGGGCGACATTGTCTTCCTGAGCGATCCGCTCCGCTCGATTCCTCTGCTGGTCCGGCTGGCACGCGAGACGGTCCGCGTCATCCGCCAGAACATCATCGTGTTCGCCTTTGGCGTCAACCTTGCCGGCATCGTACTGACGGCCTGGCTCTGGCCGCTGCTGGCGCCGGCGGGCTGGTGGTACGAGCAATCCCCCCTTGTCGCGGTCCTCTATCATCAGCTCGGCTCGCTGCTGGTCCTGCTCAACTCGCTCCGGCTGCTGTGGTTCGAGAAGACCGAAACGAGTCCGCGAATGACGGCCTGGCGCGGACGGTTCGACGCCGTCAACACCTGGATGGAACGGCACCTCGACCTCGACGCCTGGCTGCACGGCATCGGCCGGCACTGGCGCAAGGTCGTGGGCGGCATCGCGAGTGTACTGGTTCTGCTGTACCTGCTCAGCGGTGTGACGCAGATCAACGCCGACGAAGTGGGGGTGGTGCGCCGCTTTGGCCGGGTGCTGGACGGCGACCTTGAACCGGGGCTGCACTGGTGCTGGCCGTGGCCGGTCGATCGGGTCAGCCGTGTTCAGCCACGGCGTCTCAGGAGCGTCGAGGTCGGCTTCCGCACCGTGCCGGGAACGAAGACTGCCACGGACGCGCGCAACTGGGCCAGCCCGCATGGCGACGCCATTCGTCGCTATCCCGACGAGGCGGTCATGATTACCGGCGATGACAACCTGATCGAGGTCCTCGCCACGATCCATTACACGATTGCCGACGTTCGTGTGTATCTGTTCGAGGTGGACCGGGGCGAGGAGACATTGCGCTTCGCGGCCGAGGCGGTGCTGTGCGAACTGATCGCGGGCCGGTCCTTCGCGCCTCTGCTGACGAACCAGCGGGAAACGATCCAGAAGACAGCCCTCGAACGCTTGCGGCCTCGTTGTCCCGGCCTGGGAGTGAAGCTGGAATCACTGACGCTCCAGGAGCTTCATCCGCCTCCCGAAGTGGTGCCATCGTTTCACAACGTGGCCCAGGCGATGGAGCAGGAGCAGGGGCTGATCAACCAGGCGCGGACCGAAGAGGCGGCGCGGCTGGCCGAGGCCGAGGCGACGCGCAAACGCATCGATCTGATTGGAAACGCCGACCGGGTCCGCATCATTCGCGAGGCGGAGGCCGCGCAGAGTGTGTTCCTGTCGCGCTGGCGGGGACGCGGCACTCTGAGCCTGGCGCAGTGCATCCGGCTGTTCTGGGAAGCGCTGCGGCAGATGAAGCCTACCTGGACTCAGGACGAAATCAATGCGCTGCTCATGCGGCTGCACAAGGAAGAACTGGCACGGCAGGCACGCTGGAGCGACGAGCGATTGCGGCGTGAATTGCTGGCCCAGACGCTGGTGGAACGCGACTTGACGCTGCTCGACGCTCCGCCGGCCCTGGCGTCATTGCTGTATGCGCTGGATCAGTTGCGGGAGGTCCTGGGGCCGATACTCGCGGATCGTGCGGGACGTGGTTTACGCGAGCCGTGAATCGATGAGCCATGAGCGGAGGAAGGTGGATCATGGGACGCAAACAAGGACTCGCCTTTTCGCTGATCGTGGCCGCGGTGCTGGGCCGGCTGTGCCTGTTCACCGTCGATCGGGCCGAGTTCGTCTATGTCACGCAACTCGGCCGTCATGTGGCCACGCTTGACGGCTCCCATGACGATCAGGCGGGACTCCATCTGCGCTGGCCCTGGCCGATTCAGTCGCTGACGCGCGTCGATCGACGCTTGCAGGTCCTCGATCTGCCCGCCGCCGAGTTAGTCACGCGCGATCCCACCGAACCCGGCACCATCGACAAGACACTGGCCATCGACGCTTACGCTGTCTGGCGCGTTCCCAACGCCGACGCGCTCGAACGCTTCATCTTGACTGTCGGCACAACGGACCGCGCGAAAGAGATCCTGCGCGATCGCCTGCGCGGCCGGCTCGGCGCTGCCATCGCCGACATGAAGTTCGACGATCTGGTCAGCATCGACCCGGGCCACGTCGATCAGCAGCGCGAACTTCTGCGCCGGCAATTGATGCAGATCCCCGATGCCGCCGAGGAGGACGGCATCGAGGTGGTTGATGTGCGCGTGCGCCGCCTCAACTACCCGGCCCAGGTGCGCCAGGCTATCTTCGACCGCATCAAGAGTGAGCGGACGCGCAAGGCCGAGTCTTACTTGAGCCGGGGCAAAACCGAGGCGGCGAACATCAAGAGCGCCAGCGAGGCGAAGGTGAGCATCGACGTTGCCAGGACCGTCGCTCGCAACGACGTGAAACGCGGTCAGGCCGATGCGCAGGCCGACCGCATCCTCAATGGGGCCATCAGCAAGGACCCGGATTACTACGGCGAACTGAGGCGGCGCGAGATTGGCGACCTTGCTCTGAAGGACAACAAGAAGGTGAAGGTGTGGTCAACGACGCTGTTTCGTCTGATCTTTCCGGCCGTTCCCGGCGAGGGGATGAAGCCTGCACGCGAGGGCGAGCGCTGATATGAGACGCTGGGGCTTGTGGCTGATCCTGGGGCTTCTCCTTGTCGCCTGGCTTCTGACGGGCGTCAAGGAGGTCTGGCCCGGCGAGCGCGCTGTCGTTCGCCGCTTTGGCCGCGTCCTCGACGTGCAGCCGCGCGCCGGCCTATGGATCGGTCTGCCCTGGGGGATCGATCGTGTCGATCGCGTTCCGATCGAGCAGGTGCGGCGCGTGGCGGTCGGTTATCGTCCGGGAGACACCGCCGACGAGGACGCTCCTTCCGGCCAACTGCTGACGGGCGATCGCAACCTCGTCAATGTCCGCATCATCCTCAACTACACAGTCGATCCCGAGGCAGTCGTCGCTTTCCTGGAACAGTCCGAGCGGATCGAGGAACTGATTGGCCGGTCGGCAGAGGCGGCGCTGGCGGAGTGGGTCGCCGGGCGGCCCGTTGACGAGGTGTTGCTGCGCGGCAAGACCGTCCTGCCGAAGGACTTGCCCCGCATCCTGCAAGGGCGCCTGGACGAGGCAAAGCTGGGAGTGCGGCTGCGCGGTCTGGACGTGGCCTATCTGGCGCCGCCGGACGAGGTACGGCCGGAGTTCGATCGCGTGGCCCAGGCGGAAGCGGAGCGGCGGACGATGGAGCAGAAGGCCCGCCAGGAGGCCCAGCAGAGGGAGAGCGACAAGACGGCGGAGATGCGCAAGCTCGATCTCGACGGCGATGCCTATGCTCAGAATCGTCCCCAGCAGGCGCGAGCGGAGGCGGCGGCGTTCGAGGCGCGGCTGGCGGTGTATCGCGAGAATCCGCTGGTCCGCGAGGCCGGCCGCTGGATGCACTTCCTCAAGCAAGTGCGCCGCCTTGCCGAGAACGGCCAACTGCAACCCCTCGACCCCGACATCGACTCGCCGTTGCGAAAGTGAGGATGGTTAGGACCGACAGCGAAATAACTTCCCTCTTT
>JBBSDR010000295.1:0-7274 GCA_038240465.1 Gemmatales bacterium | reverse complement strand
TTTAGCCGCGAGCCTCCGGCGAGCGCGTCCGGGAAAGCGATCGCCCGAGGCTCGCGGCTAAACGGCGAAAACTGGAAATCGATTCCGAACGGGTCCGCACAAGAAGTCCGCATATGGTAACTCAAGGCGGAGTCTGGCGACGACAGCCGGCATCATGTGAAGTCGCCGGCGAGATGCTTCGCGATCAATCAGGAGTTCACGATGCGGAAACTCTTCACGGTCGGGATGGTCGGACTGGCATTCGTTATCGAGGCGGCATCGTCGCGGGCGGACGAGGCGAAAGTCGAACTCGACAAGCTGCCGAAGCCTGTCGTGGACGCGGTCAAAAAGAAGTTCCCCCAGGCCGAACTGAACAGCGCCAGCTCCGAGAAGGAAGACGGCAAGCTCGTTTACGAGGTCAACATCAAGGACGGCAAGGCGACCATCGAGGTCACCGTCACGCCCGAGGGCAAGATCGTTTCGATCGAGAAAGAAATCACCGTCAAGGACTTAGGCGACCGGCAAGAGGTGAACTACCCGGTGGGACAGGCGTCTCGCCTGTCCGGACAGGCGAGACGCCTGTCCCACCGGGTATGTTTGAACCTGCCGCTCGCCTTACCGAAAGCCGTGGCCGAGACACTGGAGACAAAGTATCCCAGGGCGACTATCAAGAAGGTCGAGGAGATCACCAAGGAGGACAAGGTGACCGCCTACGAAGTGCTGCTCGTGACCGCCGAGAAGAAGACCCTCGAAGTCTCCTTCAACCCCGAGGGCAAGGTTGTTTCGGTAGAGAAGAAAGACAAGGAAGAGAAGAATTGATCCGTTGGCGCAACGCGCTTCGACCCCTGCCGCCTCGTGCGGCAGGAGTCGTGCTGGTCAGCGCCACTGGTTGAGAACAATCGCTTGATTGGTGATGTCGAGTCCGGCTTGTTCCAGGTTCCTGATCGCCGCGACGATATGACGAGGCTTCATGTCGCGCGTCGGGTCGTTGTCATAGCGGACGATCGGGATGCCAGGATGAGTACCCCCCGCCGTGAGGATAAGTTGGTGCAAATCGCGAAAATCGTTTCTGTCCGCAGTCAACAGCACGAGGCTGTCCCGGATAGCGTACTCCAGGTGGCGCACGTCCGGAGCGCCTGTCAATGCCACGTCTGCAGGCTGGACGACGGTATGGCCCGCGGCGCGGAGCAGCACCGCAAGGCGATGCTGGTTGAGGTTGTCATCCAGATAAAGGTTCATGACTCGATTGAGGCCGCCGGAGGTTTCAAGGACGGATGTTTCTCTTCATCGGCACGGATGCTCGCCTCTTCCATGTCCCAGTCGCGCTGAAGTACCTCCGGGAATCGCTGACAGTAGTCAATCGACTCGAGGACCGCCTCGAGGGGAAGGCGAAAATCCAGGGCCACCTCTTCAGGCGTGCGCGGCTCCTGGCCAATGGTTTCGCGGTAGAGGATCAGCGCGCGGATACGTCGTCCCTTGACGAACCAGCAACGATAATTGGAACAGGGGCGAGGCTCGAGATACTTGTAGGTCTCTTCTTCTGACATGGTTGTTCCTCCTTCCCTCGCTTGCGCTTCGGGCTGGTAACGGTTACCACTTCGCCGCGCCGTCGTAACGCCCGAAGACGTCCGCCATCGCCGCCATCATCTCGCCCACCGCGCAGCGCGCTCGCGCCGCCTCGATCAACGCCGGCATCGTGTTCGTTCCCGCCGCCGCCACGCGCTTCACCTCGTCGAGCGATTGCCGCACCGCCCCCCCATCGCGCTTCGCCTTCAGCGCCTTCAGCGACGCCAACTTGTCCTTCTCCACCGCGGCATCGACCACGAGGATGTCGATCGGCTTGTCCTCGCCCTCGGCGAACGCATTGACGCCGACGAGCAGCTTGTGTCTGGCGTCGATCTCACGCTGATAGACGAATGCGGCGTCGGCGATCTCGCGACGGAAGAAGCCCTTCTCCAGCGCCGCCAGCATGCCGCCCAGTTCCTCGATGCGATCGAAATAGCCGCGAGCGTCCGTCTGCATCGACTTCGTCATCGCCTCGACGAAGTAACTGCCGCCCAGCGGATCGACCGTGTTGACGACGCCTGTCTCAAACGCCAGCACCTGCTGGGTTCGCAAGGCCAGCGTCACGGCATGTTCCGACGGCAGGGCGAGAGTCTCGTCCATGCTGTTCGTGTGCAGCGATTGACAGCCGCCCAGCACGGCGGCCAGTGCCTGGTAAGCGACGCGGATCAGGTTGACCTCGGGCTGCTTGTCCTGGAGCGAACAGCCGGCCGTCTGGGCGTGGAAACGCAATTTCCACGACGTCTCCTTCTTCGCTCCGTACTTGTTTCTCAGTATCTCCGCCCACAGGACGCGCGCCGCCCGATACTTGGCAATCTCCTCGAAGACGTCGTTGTGGGCGTTGAAGAAGAAGCTGAGCCGCGGAGCGAACACGTCCACGTCGAGGCCGCGCGCGAGACAGACATCGACATAATGGAAGCCGTCGGCCAGGGTGAAGGCCAACTCCTGCGCCGCGGTTGAGCCGGCCTCGCGGATGTGGTAGCCGCTGATCGAGACGCTGTTCCATTGCGGCACATGCTCCGCGCAGAACTCGATGACGTCGGCCACAAGGCGGACGTGCGGCTCCGGCGGAAAGACGAACTCATTCTGAGCGTGGAACTCCTTCAGAATGTCGTTCTGGATGGTGCCGCGCAGTTTGCGCCAGTCGAAGCCGCGATCCTGAGCGTTGGCCAGGTAGAAGGCCATGACGATCGCGGCCGGGGCGTTGATCGTCATCGACACGGAGACCTTTTCCAGGTCGATGCCATCGTACAACTCGCTCATGTCGTCGATGGTATCAACCGCGACGCCGAGCCGGCCAACTTCGCCGAGCGAGCGCGGATCGTCGCTGTCGAGTCCCATGAGCGTCGGCAGATCGAAGGCGGTCGAGAGGCCGTCCTGTCCTTTTTCGAGGAGGAACTTGAAACGCTGGTTGGTGTCGCGCGGCGAGCCGAAGCCCGCAAACTGGCGCATGGTCCAGAGCCGGCTGCGATACATGCTGGCATGGACGCCGCGCGCGAAGGGGTACTGTCCGGGATAGCCGAGGTCGGTTTCGGGAGCGAAGCTGTTGAGGCTCTCGGGCGTGTAGAGGGCTTCGATCGGAACGCTGCTGACTGTGGTCGGTGGTTGCGGCCGGGTCGGAGCGGCGGCGTTCTCGCGCTCCCAGCGTTCCAGGGCGGCATTATCGGTAACGGTCGCCATGAGATGGCCCTCAGGATCGTCTCTCAGCTTGGATAACGCAACGAGTCACACGTTGTCAGGTAAGTCTCTTCAAACGGTACGGCCAGACAAAGATCCACGTCCAGCCACAGCGGCATCGCGGGCAGTCCCGCGCCCACCGAGAGCGTCTCCGCCCAGACATCCAACCTGTCTCCGTCCTCCCGGGGAACTGCTCGGTAGGCGATGGCCGATAAGTCTGTCGCCGACTGCCAGGCCAGGCCGGGCGGATGCTGCAATACCTCCATCAACTGGGCGTGCAGGTTGGCCAAGCGGTTCGTCACGACGTCAATCACGATCACACTGATTCCCTGTTGGAGATAGCCGGCGCACTTGACGGCAAATGCCTGACGATGACTGGGGCGATCCTTGTTCGCCGGACTGACCAGTTCGATGACTCCGCGCAGTTTCCGTCCTCCCATCTCTTGAAGGATCTGCACCTCGAACGACTTAAGCCCCAGAAAATCGACCGCTGCGGACAAACTCGGGTGCGGCGGCGACGTGGCGATGTCCGCCTCCACGCGCACTCCAACAGTCACTTGCGGCAATGCGACGTAGTCGGGCGGCAACAGGTCGCGGTTGAGTTGCGTCGCAATCACGGCGGGCCAGGTGCTGTGAAAGCCTTCCCACGGACGATCCACGCTCAAGGGTGGATGAAAATGATCGAGCAGCGGCATGGTTGACCCCGGCACGAGGACGGCGACCGTCGAACACGGCTGCATTCGATGATTATACCAGCCTCCAGCGAACCCGTCGCTTGCGCTTCGGGCTAGTTCTGGATCGCGCGATTGCCGATGTCGCGGCGATAGAACGCGCCGCCGAAATGGATCTTCTCGACCGCCTCATACGCTCGCTTCTGCGCCTCCGCCAGCGTGTCCCCCAGGGCCGTCACGCCCAGCACCCGGCCGCCGTCGCTGACGATCCGCTCGCCGTCGCGCCTCGTCCCCGCGTGGAACACTTTCACATCCGGCATCTTCGCCGCGTCGTCGAGTCCGGTGATCGGATAGCCCGTCTCGTATGGTCCCGGATAACCCTTGCTCGCCATCACGACACACACGCCCGGACGCTCGTCCCACTCCAGCGGGCCAATCGCTTCCAGTTTCTCATCGACGACCGCTTCCAGGACGTCGAGCATGTCGGTCTTCAAACGCATCAAGAGCGGCTGACATTCCGGGTCGCCGAAACGACAGTTGAACTCCAGCACGCGCGGCCCGCGATCGGTAATCATAAGCCCGGCATAGAGGACGCCGCGAAACGCCTGCCGGCGCCGCTTCATCGCGTGGATCGTCGGCACCAGCACTCTCGATTCGACGGTGGTGAGCAAGTCGGGCTTCCCCAGCGGCGCGGGACAGTAAGCGCCCATGCCGCCGGTGTTCGGACCCGTGTCGCCGTCGCCGGCGCGCTTGTGGTCCTGGCAAACCGGCAGCGTCACAATCGTCCTTCCCGAGACAAAGGCGAGGACGCTCAACTCCTCGCCCTCCAGTCTCCTCTCGATAAGGGTCTTCATCACCTTGCCGTCGGGGCCGCGGCCAAACTCTTCATTGACCATGATCCGTTCGACGGCCGTGAAAGCCTGGGCCATGTTGTCGCAGACGAACACGCCCTTGCCCGCGGCGAGTCCATCTGCCTTGACGACGCACGGCTGCGCCGGGCCGACTGGCACCTTGACGGTGGTGAACTTGAGAGGTTCGCGCCGGAGCCCAGGCCGTTTGAAAGTCAAGAATCGCCGCGCCCCATCGACGACCTTGTGGACGTAGACGAACTGCTTGCCGCCCTCGACGATGAGGTTCTCCTCGGGATACGGGCCTTGCAACGTCATGCCGTCGAGGGCGACATATTCGCGGCTCTGCACATGCTTGCGCGCGGGGTCGGGATGATCGAAGACCTGGAACTCGGGAGTGAGAACGGCGGCCACACGCATGATTTTTTTCGAGAAGACCTTGCTGGACTCCAGTTGTGCGGCCTCCTTGCCCGGCCCGAAGATGCGCAGCCCTTCCTTCTGGAAGGCATCGACGATGCCGCGCGCCAGCGGCTCCTCGGGTCCGACGACGGTGAGGCCGATCTGTTCCTTTTTCGCGAAGCCGATGAGCTTGTCGAAGTCGTTGGGATCGATGGCGACATTCTCGCCGTCGAGGGCGGTGCCGGCGTTGCCCGGGGCGCAGTAGACGCGATCGACGCGCGACGATTGAGCGAGCTTCCAGACCAGGGCGTGTTCGCGGCCGCCCTTGCCGATGACCAGCACCTTCATGTCAAACTCCTTCGCGGGACTCCAAGAGATATGGTATATCCCCGCGTGAATCAGCGTCCACGAACGCTTGGGAGAGGCGACGGGAAGCGCTGGTCGTAAAGGAGACAGGCTGTTGTCCCCTGTCCATCGGCGTTCGATGCTGGCCATCCTGCCCCCGATCAGAGCGGAAAGGCAACCTGCAAACAAGCCCGCCGCGAGGGTGGGAACGAAAAAAGGGTTTACGCCCGATTGACGTAAACCCTTTTCTCGCAAGGTGCCGAAGACAGGACTTGAACCTGCACTCCCTGTACGGGAACCAGGTCCTGAACCTGGCTTACCACATTTCAGGCACGTTGCGATAGGTGTGAGTTTACGTTGCAATCGCCTACCTCACCGAGAGATACGCCCGCGAAGCTACCTGATAGCATTGTAAACGGATTGTGATTGCTGGGCCACACACCTTCCCAATTTCTTCCCAAATGTCAGATCTAGAACCCGCCTGAGTAACATGCTCCCCTGGGGGGTCTCGTGGACCTTTCACCAGTGACGAGGCCGCCAGAGCCTCCCTACGCTTCTTGGGGCTCCTCAGCGTTCTCCTTGCCCCTTTCCTCCTCCTTGGCGAATTATCGCCCTGGTGAGGCAGCCAGGGGCCATCCTGGGCCTCGTACGCATGGCCTCGGTCTGCACGGCACAAGGATCATCAAGGAAGAAAGGGAAGGATATCAAAAACCAGTTTCTAATAAAGGCTGCTGCATTCGCTTTCGATCATCGCTACCGATGACCGGACCGGCCAGCGTGCGCAAGGACAGGATCGGTTCGTGCAATTTGCGGTCATTTGTCGAGCGCTCCCGTCAGATCGAGGAGCAGGCCGACTAATTTCATCAGGACGGTGCTTGCCGGTACGATACCTTCCTGTCCTGACAACCAGGGGAGAGCCGCTGTTGCGATGCAGTCAGAAGCGAGTCCGTTTCTATCTGAAGAAAGGTTTCGTCCGGCTGGTGACGGAAGGCGTCTTGCAGTTCACCGACAACACGACCGAGAAGACGCTGGAAGAGTTATACCTCGGACAGTTCAGCAAGTTCTTCCTGGCGGTGAAGAACGACCGCTGTGTCTGCTGCGGCCGGGAGGATCGGCTGAGCCGGCACCATGTCGTCCCGAAGCGACACAAGAAGAAGGTCCCGATGCCCTGGCGCAATTGCCTGTCCAATGTCCTGTTCGTCTGCCTCGACTGCCACCAGAAGTATGAGATGAGTCCGGAGCCGGATCCCGACAGTACGGACTGGCGGCGCTATGTGCATGCCTGGAAGGAACACTTCATCCGGGTGCTGGAACCGAGGTTTCTGCCGGCGGGATGGGACCTCGTCTCCGTGATCAATCTGGACGCGGTGGGCCGTTCGCCGGAGCCAGAAGAAGCTGTTCGCAAGGAAGCGGAGTCAGGACCGCAACCAGAAGGTGCAGTCCGTGACTGAGGCCGAATGGCTTTTCTGCTCCGATCCGGACGCGATCCTGGAAGTCCAGAAAAGCTAGACAGGAGCGCGTGTGGTCGGAAGACATTGTGCCCCGCCAAGTCTACACTGACGGAGATAATGGTCCGTGTCCATCCCTCCATGCCTGCCTTGTGGGAGTTCTATCGCATGTCCTCCGCATCTTCACATTCCTTCGCTGTCGGCCTGTTTCTCGCCCTCGGGCTTCTCGCGAGTGCCGTCTCGACCGCCGAGGCACATAAGGCCCCTGTCGTACCCGAGGATGTGAGCTTCGAGACCGGCATCGACTACACCAACCCCGACAACCAGCACTTGCAGTTGAACCT
>JBBSDR010000294.1:0-7276 GCA_038240465.1 Gemmatales bacterium | reverse complement strand
AAGGCGGGGCTGCGGGCGCGGCTTTCGGCGCCTGCGCGAAGAGCGTCTGTAGGGCACCTGTCTGCCACAGAATCTGAACGGCGATGGGATTTAGCACTGCCTGGGCAAAGAGATGGCTGCCGAAAATCCGGAAGTAGCCGCTGCTGCCCACAATCGTACCCGAGGAGACAGTCCCGTCGCCCCAGTTGATGGGTGCCTGGTAACTGGATGCCGAGTCGTTTGCATTAGGGTCGATAAACGCCCCGAGCAGGACATTATTGAAAGTACCGTCAGCGGCTGCCGGGACCGGCGCGGAGAAAGAGGTGATCGAAGGCCGCGAGATTCGGAGAGAAGTTCCTGAACTCGCGACCATCCCTCCATTCAGCATGATAGAGGCGAAGGCAGGGTACTGACCGTCCGAAACGTAGGCGTGAGAACCGTGAACGGTATATCCTCCGCTCGTCAGGACAATCGTCCCCGGCGTCGAGGAGCCATCGCCCCAGAGAATCATCGCGGACGCTCCAGGCGGAGGTGAACCGGTAAAAGTACCGACATTGAAATCGGAGGTTCGGCCCGCATAAGCATTGCCCACCGAGACGGAAGCATTGGCTTGAACGGTCGTACCGTACGGATCGAGGAGTGTGATCACGGCGGTGTAGTCGCCCACCGTCGTGTAGCTGTGCGTCCCCTGGACGGCGAGACGGCCCTGCATTCCCGTCACCTGTCCGGAGGTCGAACCCGTTCCATCCCCCCAATTGATCGTCGCCGTATAGCCGGAGGCCGGGTCGAGGGGGTTAGCGTCGGTGAAGAATGCCAGAGTCCTCGAGACTGTTTCGCCAGACGTAGCCGCGACAGTTGCGCCGAGTCCCGTGAGGCCTGCGAATGAAACCGTTGCCGTCGAACTGGTCGTGACCGTCACTCCATCAGGATCGGACGTTGCGACCTGAATCGTGTACGCTCCTGCGTGGGCGTAAACGTGATCGCCGTAGACTTTCACCACCCCGGCGTCCGCCGTCACGACACCCGAACTGGTGAGGCCATCCCCCCATTGGATGACCGCCGAGTAGACGCTCGCTGGCCGAGCGGTGATGGGATCGGTCAGCGTCGCGATCAAGGTGTTGGCGAAGGGTGCGCCTTCTACCGCCGCGACCGCCTGACCCGTGCCTGTGAACCCGGCGTCGGTCACGGTCCACGAGAAGGTCTGGCTGGAGCTACCGCCGTGGCCGTCGTCTACCGTCACAGTCACGATGTACGGTACGGCCTGAACGGCGTCGTCGCTTTCGAGGTAGCCGATGATGTGGCCGGTGCTGGAGTCTATCGACAGTCCGTGGGGAAGCCCTGTCGCTGAGAAGGCAAGGCTGTCATTCTCCGCGTCAGACGCCATTAGCGCGAGCAGCACTTGAGAACCGACCGGAGTCGTCTGAGATCCGGGATTCGCGAGCGTCGGCCCCGTGTTCCCGACACGACCGACATCCCAGGAGAATCTTTGTGTCGTCGCGTAGAGGCCATTAGAAACCGTAACCTCTGTGAAAAACGTCTTCGTCTGGGAGGCCCCAGCAACGATCGTTCCCGAGATCAGACCCGTGGTTGCATCCAGACTCAACCCGTCAGGCAACGTGTCCGCAGAGAAAGCGAGAGTGCCGGAGGGTGCATTGGCACTGACGGCGAGGTTGACGGTGTTCCCCTCACTCACGCTCTGGTTGGCGATGGCGCCCACGATGATGTACGGTGTGACGGTCCACGCGAAAGACTGACTGCTGCTCGTGGCATATGAATCGTTGCTCGCGGTGACTCGAACCGTCCAGGGTCCGGCGGAAGCCGCGCCGGGGGCAATGGAACCGGTGATCAATCCCGTTGTCGAGTCAATCGACAGCCCAGACGGCAACCCCTCCGCGTTGTACGCGAGGGGAGCCCCGAGAGGGTCGGACGCGATCACCTGAAGCGAAACGCTATCGCCTTCGCGCTTCGTGCGATCGGAAAGCGCAGTGACACTGGGCAAAGTGTGGCTGGTCACGGACCAGGAAAAGCTTTGGGATGCGGACAGATCGAGGTCGGAGGCGGTCACGATAACGGAATAGACGCCGGTGGGCAACGAGGGATCGAGCGTACCAGAGATCTGCCCAGTCACGGGATCGATGGTGAGTCCCTGAGGCAAACCCGAGGCGCCAAAGTAGAGTGGGTTGCCATCGGGGTCGCTTGCGACCGGCTGGAGGGCCACCATCTGGCCCGCCGTATTTCCTTGATTTGCCAGCGCGTTCAGGACCGGGGAGCGATTCACGTTAGCGATCGACCAGGGGAAGGTCTGACTCGCGAAATCCCCAAGCGAGTTGCGCACAATGACGACCGGTTGGTAAGTCCCGTCCCCTCTGTTGGCGGCCTGATAATCGACCACCCCGTAGATTGTGCCAGAGGTCGCGTTGATGGTCAACCCGAGAGGGAGTCCCACGGCGTCGTAGGTAAGCGGCAGCCCAGCGGGGTCGCTCGCGGTCGTCGCGAGAGCGATCGAACTTCCTTCCAGAGACGCCTGCGCCGAAAGGGAGTTCAGGACGACAGGAACAATCCGGTCCTCGAGTTGCTCCACGTTCAGAGGAAGATGGGGCGCTGTCCGCCGTGACGATTTCCATTTCCGAAGCCAGTTCCGCCACCACATCGGCATGTTCGTACTCCCCGGTGTCCTTCGGAGTCGCAGTGCTCAGTCGGATTTGAAAGAAGGCCCCGCTCCGCATATCATAGCGTCAGGATTGGTTTAACCAACCTTTCAACTTACGGTTCGCTCCTCTTCGAGGGTGGTTTTGGAAATCCGCGTGCGACCTTCTCATACAAATCGGCGGGCAGATCCCAGAGTTCGAGGAGGCGTTGCTGCACCGGCGTCAACGGCGACAGCAGCGCATGCGTCTGTCCGTTGACTTCCACCACACTCAGGCTGATCGTCTGCATCACGCGCAACAGCAATTCCGCACTTGGACGTGCCGTCTTCCGGCCCGGCTGACCGGCATACACCCCCTGCACCGTCGCCCCCGTGTGCCGCAGGCGCTCGCGCACCCCCACTCCACCAACGTCAACACCCGCAGCGCCAGGCTCAACACATACACCAGTCCGCCAATGCGCACCTCGTCCTGCAGATACAGCGGCGTGAGTCCCAGGGGCCGACCTTTCAGCCGCGACCAATCGTCCTCGATGCGATACTGCCCCCGGTACGCCCACACCGCCTGTGGCAAACTCAGCCCAGAACTGTTCGTGGCGTAGACTTGCCAGCCCATCTCCCGCTTCTTCTCCTGGATCAGCGTCTCCTCCCGTTGGACCGCGGTCACGAACGACACGTCCGTCTCCTGCCGCGCCGGACGGCCTGCGTAGGCACGCTTCGGCCGTGTCGTCAGCACCGCCTGAGCCGTGTACCGGAGCAAACCTCCCACGCCTTCGTGGGCCACGATGGCCGCCGCCGCCGCTAGCAACTCCGCGTGACACAACTGCTTCTTCCCCTGCTTGCGTGCGGGCAATTCCTGGAGCGCGGCTGCGGCTTTCGCCAGTCGACGCTCCAACGCCGCCTCCTGGGCCTGCGCGTACGCGTGCGAACGTACCAGCCAGCGCCGCTCCGTCCAGGTTACCTCCTTCCCGTCGACCCACGCCCGCAACACCACGTCCACGGCGAACCCCTCCGCGACCCGTTCGTCGGGCTGCCCCTCCGGGCCAGGGCGGTACACCTGTTCCAGCGCCTGCACGCCCTCCCACACCGGCCGCAGCAATGCGTGCCGCTCGGTTCGGCCCAGTTGGGTCTCCGCCAGTGGGCACAGGTAGAAGTCGCCCCCAGCCGCCACGAAGGCACGGGTGGTCAGCGCGGCCATCTTGCAATCCCCCACATAGGTCCGGCCGCCCATGCCGAGGGACGCGCGCACCGCCTGGATGGCCGGGATATACAACGGATCGTCCGCCGCGTGACCGGGCACGACCGCCGTGGCCAGCGGCAGACCCAGTGGGTCCAGGATGGCCGCTGCGATTTTGAACTGGGGTCGGTCCGGGTCGTCCTTGCTGTGGCCGAACTGCAGCAGTCCCTGCGCGGACAACACCGCGGCGTAAGAATTGGCCGTGGTGGTGTCGATACGAACGAGATCGGTCGGCAGGTGGTAGACGCGGATGGTCTGCTGGTTCAGGTCACGTTCCACGACGCGGAAGGCGGTGTCGGCGCCGAGTCGGGTGAGCCAGTCGGCCAGCCGGTCGTCGTGGAGGTCGGTCGGCCGAATCGGTTTGCCCAGGAGAGCGGCCAAAGTGCCCTGGTGCTCAGCAACCCAGGACTCGACGTGATTGAGGCAGTGGTCGCCTTGTGAGACGATGAAGAGGAGCCAGACGGCCAGGACTTCGCCTGGGGTGAGCGGGCCTTTCCAGTGCAGCGGGGCGGGGAAGTGGCGATCCAGGGTGGCGGGCAGGTCCAAACGCTGGAAGGTGGCCCACAGGATCGGCAGGTCGGCCACGGCTTCCACACGCAGCAAACGCGGTTCGGAGGTATTCATCCATTCAGTCTATCCGCATTCTCGAAAAGCACCCTCAACACGAGCGAACCATGCGCTGTATC
Organism: Gemmatales bacterium; assembly: GCA_038240465.1. Lineage (GTDB taxonomy): Bacteria > Planctomycetota > Planctomycetia > Gemmatales > Gemmataceae > JBBRIK01. The sequence continues at coordinate 2,730 of JBBSDR010000294.1, read as the reverse complement.
GGGGGGGATACTGTCAAACGTGACAGCTTTGGCGGTAAAGCAAGTCCGGCAGGAGCCTACACGGACACGACACGCTGCTTGATGGCGAACCGGACGAGTTCGGCATTGGTCTTGATCCCAAATTCTTTCATCAGAGAGTATTTGTGAAAGGCGACGGTCCGTGCCGCAATCTTCAGGATGCGGGCAGTCGCCTTCATCGTGTGCCCCTCGGCCAGCAGTTGCAGCACCTCGCGCTGCCGCTGGCTCAGTTCATTGGTCTTCCTTGGCGGCTCGGTCTGCGTGAAACAGTTATCGACCAGGCCCCGGGTGGCCAACGGCGTGATGTAGGAACGCCCCTGAAGGACTTCCTGGATGGCCTGAAAGAGTTCGGTGGCGGCCGAGTTTTTGAGCAGGTAGCCCGAACCGCCGGCCCGAAATGCCTCGGCGGCGAGGTCGGGATCTTCGCTCACGGTCAAGAAGATCACCTTGACCTCAGGCATCGTGCGCTTGAGTTGCCGGGCGGCATCCAAGCCGTTCAGGAGCGGCATGGCGATGTCGAGGACGACGACGTCGGGCTGTAGCTGAGGGGCGGCCGCGAGCAGCGCCCGGCCGTCGGCCACCGCTCCCACCACCTCGCAGCCTGGCTCAAGGAGCCGCGCAAAAGCTTCACGCAGAAGGCGGTGGTCATCCACCAGCAGAACACGCGGGCGCTTCATCCCACCACTCCGCGAAGGTGCTTCATCACACCGAATACGGGGACAGAGTGTTATTCTAGCTGAGCGGGCTGGGGTTTCAACGCGCTGTCGTCCTGACCCGGACGCCCGAGGGGGACACGAGCCTCGATGCGGGTTCCCTGTAACGGCTGTGAGTGGATGAGGATCTCGCCGTTGACCAGGCGCAGCCGTTCGCGCATGCTGACCAGCCCAAGCCCTCCCTGGCCGTTGGCCGATCTGGGGTCGATGCCGGACCCATCATCGATGATGCGAAGACAGAGGACACCTGCGTCCGCCCCCAGTTCTACACTGGCGCGGCGGGCGCCACTGTGCTTGATAACGTTCCTCAGTGCTTCCTGCGTGATGCGGAAGAGGCACAGGGCTGTATCTTCGGGAATGGCTTCCGTTATCTCATGATGAGTGAACTCGATTGCCAGATTGTGGGCCTGGGCCAGTTCCTTGCTCAGACTGCGAACGGCCGCAACCAGTCCCAGTTGCTCCAGTTTGGCCGGGTGCAACTGGTGCGACAAGTTATGCACGGAAGAGGACAGCTGCTTGACTCGGGCCGACAGTTCGTGCATCCGGTCCCCGATCTGTCCAGCGGATTCTGGCGGCCTCTGGCCGAGAAGGTCCAGTTCCACGGACAGCAGAGCCAGACTCTGGTTCAGGTCATCGTGGAGTTCGCGAGCGATCCGGCGGCGTTCCGTTTCCTGAGCGAGGAGGAGCCTTCCCGTCAACTCGCGCAGCTCACGCTGGCTCTCCCGCAATCCCTCCTCGGCCCGCCGGCGATTCACCCGCTGCACCAGCAGTCCCACGATGAGCAGCGCCTCGACGACGCACAGGGAAATCACCCCGATGATGTGCCAGCGATAAAGGTCCCAGAAGCTGGGCTCCCGGTGATGGACCTCGCTGCCCGCCGGCAGACCTGTTTCATTGATGCCCCAGCGCTGCAACTGTCGCGCGTCGAACAGATAGGTGTTCTCGCTCGTTGGCTGAACGCCGAGGGTCTCGGCCTTCTCCCCGGCAAGCAAACGCAGGCCGAGCCGGGCCGCATTCCTCCCCTCGGTCTCGAAGCTGAACACACACCCGCCGACGGTCCCCCGTCCGACGTAACTGCCGACGTGGCTGTAGGCGGGCGCATTCGCCTCGGCCGCCAGCAGCTCGGCCACATCCGCTGGAATCAGGATCTTGCCGCCGCCGTCCTGGAAGACGTGCAGGTAGTAGAGAATGCTCCGCTCCGGAAGGTCGGCGACGCGCTTCAGAAGGTCGCCCAGTGGCAAACCTGCCAGATAGACGAACTCCACGCGATTCCCGTAAGCGGTAAATGTCCGTCGTGCTTCCGCTTCCCATTGACGATCGAAAGGTGACTGGCCTGTGACCACGAAGACGCGCTGTGTCTGGGGATGAAGCCGAAGAGCGATTTCCAGCGTGGCTTCCAGATCCATCTTGATCGGAACACCGATGACGTCGGGGGGCAGCCGGCGCGTTTTCGTTACTCCCCGATCGACGGCGGCTAAAACGACCGGAACGCCGGGAAACGCCTGATCGCGATACTTCAGGGTGAAATCAAGCGCCGAGGCGAGGCCTGCAATCACCAGGTCGATCTTCCGTCCCTCGTACTTCCGGCGCAAGAACAGGGCCAGGTGCTGCTGAAAGGCCGGATCTGTGAGCCGCGTCACATCGAGGAACTCACTGTGGATGTCCACAGGTTCCGAGGACTCACTCGCGAAAGTGGAACGCAGACCCCGATTGAACAGCACGGTCCCAGGCCTGCCGTCATTGTCATCGGGGTAGAGCACGACAACCAGCCTGGGTTTGTCAGCGCCGGCTGCCGGACTGATCGGGCCGGCGAGAAGCACCGCCAGCAGGGCAAGCAAGGACAGCCATCCCGATAAGGAAGGCAGTTCCCTTCTTCTTGCATATTTGCTGAACCGCATGGAAGGCTCCTCGGAGCAGCGTGTAAAACACCGATTCTAGAGGGAATGAACACCGCTTTCGCTTGACCCTGTCACTTTTTCCTGCTGGACCCTGTTACTTT
>JBBSDR010000293.1:0-7286 GCA_038240465.1 Gemmatales bacterium | reverse complement strand
TCCGCCTGGCCATGGACACGACCAATGTGGCCGACGACCTGCTGACGCAGATGTATCACAACTCGAAAAAGGCCGGCGCGACGCCGTCCCAGCCCGAGTTGTCCACCGACAACCGCGCACCTGCCGGCAAGCCGGAAACGATAAAGCCGAAGTGATCCGGCGAAGGATTGTCGCCCGCGCCTCACATATTCAAGGGACAATGTTTCTTTCTGAGGTGACGCCATGAGTCATGGTGGTGGTGGCGGAGAAGGCGCATCATGTGAACCCAACATGACGCCGTTGCTCGACCTGGTCCTGCAAATTCTGATGTTCTTCATCGTCACGGTCAACTTCGTCCAGGCGGAGGACGCCGGCAACGTGGACTTGCCGGATTCGCAGATGGCCCGGCCCCTGCCCACCACCGGAGCGAAGGACCCGATCTTCCTCAACCTGCTCTACGACGAGAAAAAAGGCAAACACGAGATCATCCTGCCTTTGCAACTCGACTCCTCCGGCCACGCCCTGCCGTCGATGCAGCAGGCGGACGCCCGCATCTACATGCGAAAGCTGTACGCCGACCTGAGCCGAACCGGGCCAGTCAGCAACCCGGTTGTCATCCGGGCGCACAAATCGGCCGAATACAACGAAGTCTATCAGGTGCTGCAATCCTGCTCCGATGCCGGGTTCCGCCAACTCAAGGTTCGCGCCCTGATCCAGTAGAGGTGCTTCATGGCCAAGAGAAAGAAAGAAGAACCCGCGGCCGAGATCGTGCTGCCGGTCACGCCCTTTCTGGACATGACCTTCCAGTTGATGTTCTTCTTCCTGGCGACGTTCAATCCGTCCTCGATCAAGGAAGGCCAGATGGACCTCAGTCTGCCCGCCAAGAGCGAGGCGGCGGCCAGGGACCCAAGCATGGTCAAGCCGTCGTCCGAGGCGCACAAGGAAGAAATCGAGGACAAGGCCACCGTCACGATCGGTTTGCGCGGCCAGAAAGACCCGCGCAACCGCGGCAAGATCAGTTACCTGACAATCACTGCGGACGACAACTCGTCCCCCGAGCCGATCCAGGCCACCGAGGAGGAACGCGAGCGAATCCTGTCGGAAAAACTCGTCAAGGTCAAGCCGGCCGAGGGGGTTGATGACAAGGGCAAGAAGAAGGTGCCGACCGTTCGCATGGCGGCCGATAGCGACGTCCGCTGGTCGCAGGTGATGCGCATCATGGACGTCTGCTACAAGACCGGTTACCAGGTCAGTTTCATCAAGCCGCTCGGAGAAGGCGGCGCTCCTTGAACTTGCGCGAGATGCGTTTGTCAGGCGAGCGGGGTCAGTAATGACCCCGGTGGGACGCAAATACCGGGGTCGTTACTGACCCCGCTTGCCTTTCGGGCTTGTCGATTTTTCGAGACAACTCGCGCATTCAGGGAACACTCGGCTTCCCGCCAGCGTCCAACTCTTGATTAACCACCCAGGGAGAGACTGCGTGCGCCTGCGACTGACTCAAACCACTCACCTCTGCTCGCGCTTCCGCCACGTTCTCTCGCTCGTGGTTCTGCTGCTTCTTTGCGCCTTTCTGGCCCACGCCGCCGATCAGCCAAAGGGCGAGGACAAACCGAAAGACGATATTCCGCCGCCGCTGTTCGGGGAGGAGTTCGCGCAACAGCGAGCCGCCACCGCCCTGTTCGGAGAGTCCTTCGGCAGCACGGGTCCGCTGCGTCAAGCAGTCATTCTCGCCCTGGGACAGCAGATCGGCACCTTCGAGACCGATTCGCCTCTGCGCGGCGAGACGCTCATCCCCTATTTGGCCTCCTCCGTGTTCCTCGGCAGCGTTCCGGGCAACGCGCCGGCGTTCAACTCGTCCTTGATGCTCTACGCCGGCGAGTATGCCAACGGCTGGTCCCTCGATGACCCGAACCGCTTTCGTCCTCTTGAGGGCATTCTGGCGAGCGTGCGCGACAATGCGCCGCTGGCCTCTCTTGCCGATCGAACCCCGGCCGGCGTCGAGGAAGCGTATCTCCTTCAGGATGGACTGCTCAAGTCTCTCCGCGCCCGGCCCGAGGCATTCGACCGAGTCGCGCGCTCGAATTTCACGGTTGAGGAATTGCGTGAGGACCCCGCCCGGTATCGTGGCCGGGTGCTGCAACTCCACGGCTTCCTGCGCCGCATTCGTCTGATCGACGCACCTGCCCGGTTGAAACAGTTCGGCGCTCCTCAACTGTATGAGGTCTGGGTGCTGGTGAAGTCGGGCGAAATCTCGAGGCAAGTCTGCCTGCTGACTCCTGTCTTCTTCGGCTTTGCCCCGACGAACGATCCGCCGCCGAACATCGAACTGGAGTTGACCGGCTACTTCTTCAAGAAACTCCGCTTCGAGAAGGGCAGCGGCGTTCCGGGCCAGCCGGATAGTTCCGTTCCCCTCCTGCTCGGCCGAGTCCGGCTGTACATCGGCCAGGATGTGAGTCGGGCGTCGGCCGCGGCAGCCGTTGTCGCAGCGGCTGACGGCCAGACACGCGGCGCTCTCACGCAGGCGATCCTGCTGCGTTCGGGCGAGGACGCGCAATGCTGGGCGATCGAGGACCCCTCCCGGGCGCCGCCGCTTGACCCGCGCTACATCGACGGCATCAAGGACAACAAGCGGTTGCCGCGCGACTTCGACAAGGGCGGAGTGATCGACCCGAAAAACGACGAACAACTCGAGGCGTTTGCCTACTGGGATGCTTTGAGCAAGGCTCACCGTACCCGGCTCGAAGTGTTCGAGGCGTCGGTGCAGCCCGAGGTGACGTTCGCCCATCTGCACAACGAGCCGCAGCGTTATCGCGGCAAGGTCGTTCGCATTGACGGTATGTTGCGCCGAGTGCGCCGGTTCGAGCCGTTCTTGATCGAGAAGCAGGCCGGCATCAAGGACGTCTACGAGGTCTGGCTCGTGAACGACAAGTACAGCGCCCGGGGTCAGGTCAACCCCGTCTGTCTGCTCTGCACTCAGTTGCCGCCCGGCATCAAGGTGACGGAAGACATCCACGGAGCGATCCCGGTGTCGTTTGTCGGCTACTTTTTCAAGAAGTATCGCTTCACGTCGGTGGATACCAAGGATAAGGGATATCGCGAATCGCCGCTGATCATCGGCCATCTTGTGGTCCCCAAGAAGTCGGCGGTCACTGGCTCGGACTGGACGAGTCTGCTGGTGCCGTTCATCTTGCTGACGCTGGCCGGGACTTTCGTCGTCGTTTTCCTGATGACCTGGACTTTCCGCCGGGCGGATCGCCGGGTGCTGGCGCGCGTCGATTCACTGACGCCGCCTTTCGCCGGCGCCTCGGAACCCCCGGACCCCGACAACCCGCCGCCAGAAAATGAGCCGCCTCTTCCGGGAGAGCGAAGGATCTGAGTTTCGAGAATACATAAGATAGGGGAAGGGGAGTTTGAACCCCGCCTCACGAGATCGATCGGCGTCAGGCTTCGTCAAGGGAACCGGGCGCTGCAATGCACGTTGTAAGGGAGCGTTTGCATGGCGACACCGACGAACAACCAGGCCAAACCCGCGGTCATTCGCGTTGATCCCCTGGCGGGAAAGAACGGCTGGGGCGAGACGCTGCGGGTCATCCCTGCCTGGATCATCAGCGCGGGCATTCATGCCCTGCTGGTCTTCCTCTTCTTCATGGTCGTCGGCGACCCCCGCGCCCAGGCCAAGAACGAGAACCAGGACACGGGCAAGGAAGAGATCAACACCAAGGTCGAGGCCCCTGAGACGAAGGAAGTCGTTCTGACCAACGAGAGCGAGGGCATCGATCCCGAAGTGCCGTCGGGTTTCGACACAACTCGCATTGAGGAAGTCAACGTCCCCGGCGCAGTTGATCCGAACGCGGCCTTCGGCATCGCTGGGGCGCCGGAAGGCCCGCCGATGGACATTCCGCCGCCTCCAGGTTCGGGCCGGGGCGCGGGCGGCGCTCCCGACATCGCGGACATTGCCGGTCCGGGCGTGATGGGGCGGACGGACATTGGCGGCTACCGCGGCCTTCGCAACGTGCCCGGCGGTTTCGCCGGCCGCAGCGGCGCGACCCGCGAGAGGACGGCCGTGGAAGGCGGCGGCTCCAAAGCATCCGAGGCAGCCGTGGCTCGCGGCCTCAAGTGGCTGGCCCTGCACCAGGCCCCCGAGGGCTGCTGGTCGCTGGATCAGTACAACCTGCATGCTCGCGAGAGCATCAACTCGAACAAGTTCGTCACGGATAACAGCCAGGGCAAGGGCCAGAAGAACGACACGGCCGGGGCAGCCTTCGGTCTGCTGCCGTACCTCGCCGCCGGCATCACCCACAAGCCGAGCGGCCGGCCCCAGGACGATCAGTACGTCAAGACCGTCCAGCGCGCCCTCAACTACCTGATCTCAAAGCAGAGCGCCAAGGACGGCTCCTTACCCGGCGGCATGTATTCTCACGGCCTGGCCACCATCGCCATGTGCGAGGCGTACGGTCTGACTGCCGACCCGATGCTGAAGAAGCCGGCCCAGGCGGCAATCAACTACATCGTCCTGGCTCAGGACCCGACCTCCGGCGGCTGGCGCTATCAGCCGCGCCAGGGCGGCGACACCTCGGTCGTCGGTTGGCAGATGATGGCCCTGAAGTCCGGTCAGATGTCCGGCCTGAACGTTCCGCAGGTCACCCTCGACGGCGCGACTCGCTGGTTGAACTCCTGTGAGACGACCGATGGCGGTGGCTACGGTTACACCGGTCCCGGCGACGCTCCGGCGATGTCGGCCGTCGGTCTGCTTTGCCGCCAGTATCTCGGCACTCCGCGCCGCAATCCGGGCTTGCTCAACGGTGTCAAGAAGCTGATGACGAGCGCTCCGCCGACGGGGCAGAACATCTACTACGAGTATTACGCCACGCAGGTCTTCCATCACATGGGCGGCGAATACTGGGAGTTTTGGAACGGCGACGAAGCGAAGAAGCGCAAGGGCATGCGCGACCTCTTGATCGGCCGGCAGGAAACGAACGGCAGTTGGGACTCGCGCGGCGATGGCACCGCCAGCGCCGGCGGCCGCATCATGCAGACTTCTCTGTCCCTGCTGACCCTCGAAGTCTACTACCGCCATCTGCCGCTCTATCAGCGCGTCGAGACGAAGAAGTGATCGATTCGCTCGATTGATCGGCAGACGAACGACTCCGGCGCGGAAGCCTTGACCTCCGCGCCGGAGTTTCTCGTTTTCGTGCCTCACCGGGGGTTCACACCCCCCGCTCGCCTGACCCGTGTCCCGGATACGACGATGAACCCCTTGCTCGACCACCATCTCGCGTTGACCCGGCGGCACTTCTTTCAGCGCGCCGGGGTCGGCGCTGCCGCCCTGTGGACGCTCCTTCAGGGCGAGACCGCGGCAAATGCGGAAGCCTCTGCTGGATTGCCGCACTTCGCGCCCCGCGCGAAACGCATCATCTACCTGTTTCAGTCCGGCGCTCCCTCGCAACTCGACCTGTTCGACCACAAGCCGGGCCTCACCGCGATGGGCGGCAAGGAACTGCCGGACTCGGTGCGGCGCGGCCAGCGCCTCACCGGCATGACCTCAACGCAGGCGAACTTCCCGCTGGCGCCGAGCCTGTTCCGCTTCGCCCGTCATGGCAAGAGCGGCGCCTGGGTGAGCGAGTTGCTGCCGCACACGGCCCGCGTCGTCGATGAGATGTCCTTCATCCGCTCGATGCACACCGAGGCGATCAATCACGATCCGGCCGTCACGTTCTTCCAGACAGGCGCGCAGTTGGCGGGCCGGCCGAGCATGGGTAGCTGGCTGGCTTATGGGCTGGGAAGCGAGAACCGCAACTTGCCGGCCTTCGTGGCGCTGGTGTCGCAGGGCAGCGGTAATCCCAACGATCAGCCGCTCTACGATCGTCTCTGGGGAAGCGGCTTCCTGCCATCGCGCTACCAGGGCGTCAAGTTGCGCAGCGCCGGCGAGCCAGTCCTCTTTCTGTCCAATCCTCCCGGCGTCGATGCCGCCACGCGCCGGCGCATCCTCGACGACCTGGCGAAGTTGAACGAGGCGAAGTTCAAGGAGATTGGCGATCCGGAAATTGCGACACGGATCGAGCAGTACGAACTGGCTTTTCGCATGCAGACGAGCGTGCCGGAGTTGACCGACTTCTCGAAGGAACCAAGGCACGTCCTCGACCTCTACGGGCCTGATGCGCGCAAGCCTGGCACATTCGCCGCGAACTGCCTGCTGGCGCGCCGGCTTGCCGAGCGCGGCGTGCGCTTCATCCAGTTGTTCCATCGGGGCTGGGACCAGCACGTCAAACTGCCGAAGCAGATTCGCGGCCAGTGTCAGGACACCGATCAGCCCTCGGCGGCCCTCTTGCTCGATCTGAAGCAGCGCGGCTTGCTCGATGATACGCTGGTGATCTGGGGCGGCGAGTTTGGCCGGACCGTCTACTGTCAGGGTTCGCTGACCGCGACGGATTATGGCCGCGATCATCATCCGCGTTGTTTTACGATCTGGCTCGCCGGCGGCGGCATCAAGCCCGGCGTCACACACGGCGAGACGGACGACTTCAGTTACAACATCGTCAAGGACGCGGTCCACATCCACGACTTGCACGCGACCATGTTGCACTGTTTGGGCATCGATCACACGAAACTGACGTACAAGTTCCAGGGCCGCCACTATCGTCTGACCGATGTGCATGGCAATGCCGTGAAGGAAGTGCTGGTCTGAACGATCCGAACGGTAGTCTTGCTGAAAGCACGACTGTTCGGTCTGTCACCCTTGAGATTCAGATGGTGGGACAGCGGCTGCCTTCTCCTGTCGCGCCAGCAGTTCTGTCTCGATGGTCTCAACCACATTGGGCGGCACGAGTTTGAGCAGATCGCCGATGAATTCGATTTGATCCTCATCTGCCACCAGGGACGCGAGTCGCGGCAGCAGCAAGAGCCGCTCCTGTTCGGGGAGCGTTTGGCAGAGGCCGAGAACTCGCCTGAGCCGCTTGCCGCGTCCAGCAAGTTCTTCGACCGCTCGGATCTCGTCCGGATCGGTGATTTCCTCGATCGCGATCCTTTGTGAGGAAAGGGGTGGCGTCGGGGAGGAGTTGTTCTTCGTCATGGGTCATACCTCTTCTTCAAAGACTCGAAATGGATGTTCGCCTTTAATCGCCTCGGCCCCATCCCTGGACCTGAACCAAACCTCGAAGGTGTAGTCTCCGGCGTTGGGAAACACCAAGTTATCGATCGAGATAACTGTCGCGAGCCGTTCGTTATCTTTTCCAAACGCGACAGAGCATTTGATATACCGGAGAATCCGACGATCCTCGTGATTCTCATCGACGATGAGGGTTTTCCCT
>JBBSDR010000292.1:0-7306 GCA_038240465.1 Gemmatales bacterium | reverse complement strand
GAGTTCTCCGATGAAGCCACTCCGGTCGCTCACGCTCCCGGCTCGCCAATTCAGCACAGGAGAACTATCCGGTGAAGGGGACCCTGTAAACGAGGACCCTGGCGTGCTTGTTGCCGCGGTTGCCTTCCCAGGTATGGACCAGCTCGCCCTTGCCGACCTTGCCGAGAGCCTGCTTGTAGGTCGGCACCCGCGAATGAGCGTTGGCCGTCTCTTCAATGACGACGAAGGTGTGCGGGTGGTAGCCGGGCGGAATGGGATGGCTGGTGTTTTCGAGAAAGACGCGCCCGGCATAATACTGCGCCCAGCAAAGCGGGTCCTCAATGTGATCGACGGGGTGGGTGTTCTCGGCCAGCCACAGGCCCACCTCGCGGAACCCCGCTCGCTGTTCGTGGAGCGGTTCAAGGGTCTTGGGTAACCCCGCCAGCGCGCAGACGAGGGGCAGACATAAAGGAGCAGCGGCCAATCGCGGATTGCGGGCGGCAATCCGCTCGCCCAGCACTGCCAGGCCAGCGACGGCCCAGGGGATGGCACAGAGGAGGATCAGCAGCGTGTGGCGATCCGAGAGATAGCCGACGACAACCGCGATGCGCCAGAGAGCATACGCGACGGCAACGCAGACCAGCACCATCATCCAGGCGCCCGGCTCATCGCGGAATCGCTCGCGATACCACCACAATCCCAGAAACGCGGCGATCCAGCCGACGTAGAACGAACCCTTGACCAGTTCCCACGGCAGCACCTTGAAGCTCCACCAGAAGCGAGCGCTGGGAGCTTTTTCGTCAATCCCGTCGTAGACGTTGTAGACGGCGAAGAGCGATCCCGTTGCTGTCTCGGACCGGGAATGCAGGAGATGCTGTTCGACGCGGATGGCGCTCGGCTTGACGGTAAGTTTTCCCGTGGTAGCGACAAAGGGAGCGGCCAGAATCAGGGCAGCGATGCCGAGCGACCCACTGCAAAGGACGACCTGCCCCCAGGAGCGACGCCACCTCTTGACCGCCTGAGCGGCCAGCAGCACGACGCCCGTCGCCGCGACGAGGAAAGCCCCTTCGGGACGTGTCAGATACGCCAGGCCGCCAAAGAAGCCGGCCAGGGCAAAATGACGAGGCTGGCCTGTCTGCCGCAAGGCGATGAAGCCGAAATAGAGCGACGACGTGGCGAACAGGAGAAACGTCGATTCGGACAGCCCATCGGCGAGGATGCGTCCCGTGACGGGCAGGCACTGGAGCAGCAGCGCGGAGATGAAGCCGACGCGGCGGTCGAACATCGTTCGGCCAAGCGCGAACAGCGGCAGCACGAGAAGCACGGCGGGGATGACGCTGGCAAGCTGGGCGCTGAGCCGCATGAGATCGGCCGTCGGCCCGAGATGGAATGGTTCGAGAACTCGGGAAACAGCGAGGATCCAGAGAGGATAGAGCGGGTGCTGCTCGGAATGGGCCAGGACGCCGGGCCAGTCAGCGAGGTCGGCCTGCCTGAATTGCCAGGCATGGCGAATGAAGCCGATACTGTCGCGGGCGGCGACCTCGGTGTGCGTCAGTTGCCAGGCGCGAAGGCCGAGGGCAAACAGGGCAAGCAGGGCGACCAGTTTCCAGTCGAGCGCTGTCCAGCGGCGCGACGGAGAAGAAGACAATTCGTCCATGAACGGCCTCGCTGCGCCAGAGGAGCCGATCCTGGCTCCCGGAGGCGAGATGGTAGAGGATTCAGCGAGGGCGGTCAAGGAGGGCTGTCATTTCTCCTCATCGGGGTCTTCGACTTCGACCAGCCGCACATTGTCGATGTAGTATTCGCCGGGCGGCCAGTACGGCAAGATCAGTACGCGCGCCCAGCGGACGTTCGGCGTCATCTTCGTCGGCCGGAAGGGCAGAGCGCGGCGCGAGTAAGTGCGCCATTCGTTGACGCCGCCGGCCTTGAGCTGGCCGCGATAAACATACTTGGCGATGATCGAGTCGAAGCCGCGCACGTTGTCGCGCGGCTTGCCGGCCTTCTTCTCGCGGAAATACTCCTGAAAGGCCTTGGCGTCGGCTCCAAAGGAGGTATCCGGCTTGTCGGGATAGCCGACAAGCCAGGTCATGATTTCCGCTCCCTTGACGTCGAGGCTGAGCCAGTACGCCTTGTCCTTCTCGACCGGAATCGGATCGCTCCAGAACCAGACGCCATCGAGTCCGGCGAGCGTGTCATACTGGGGCGGAGTCGTCGGCAACTTCTTCGGCGCGTCCTTGGCCCTGGACCCATTGGCGACCTGGACCCACCAGTCATACGCCTGCGACTGAAGGATGTCGGTATCGAACTTGATGACCTTGCCGCGTTTGCCGTCGGGGTCCTTGACCCAGAAGGACGTCAGGCCATCGACCTTCTGCCATCCAGTCGGGGTATCGTCGCCGGCCTCGAAGTCGCCGTTGGCGATGAGGTTCTTAGCGCCGGGCTTCTCGACCGGCTTCTTTTCCTGGGGAGGCGCGGCGAGGAGGGCGAATCCGCTCATCACCGCGACGGGCAGCAAGAACAACGATCGCATGGGACACCCTCATGAGAGTTGAGATCAAGGAGCCTTGGCGCTGGCCGCATTCGAGAGGTCACTGACTACTTTGCGAAGCAGTTCCCAGGTAGCGCGGTGGTAGTCTTCGGGAATGTCGATTCTCTCACCATCCTTGTATCGGGCAACCTTCCCTGCTTTCGCTTCATAGATCATGTTCGCGACTCCCCGGTTGTGGGCCAGGATGTCGCGCGAAGCCTTGGCCTCGGCGATGAGTTCGATTTCGTCCGCTGTTGGACACCCAAGTTTCGCCCTGTCTTCCAGGTAGGCGAACCAGTCGGCGGGACGCTTGTAAAGGATTTCGTTCAGTTCCTTATTGATGACGAGCGAGGCAATCGCGTCCTTGTCTGGTGCATCGAGAACGTCCTTGAAGCTTACCTGTCTGCTGGCCAAGGTCTGTGGGTACGCGATCAGCCACAGGCGGAGAAGATCGAAGAAGAAATGCTCGAAGATGGAGAGGAACTGCTGAAAGGTAGCCTCGGCGAGCTGCTCGGTCACATACAACTGCGCCTTGTTGACAAGATCGGCATCCGTGGTCACGGTTCCGGTTGCGTTTCGAATGGTGAAGGAAATCTTGCCCTTGATGGCTTTTTCAACAATGCGCCAGGCGAGCTTTGTATCCGTGAAGTAGTCGTGGGCAGCGTTGAGGTCTGCAAGGGTTCTGCTCTGCAACTGGCGAATCACTTCTCGAAGTGCCATGACGGACCTTGTGATTACGAAACACTGTCGAGCAGTTCCTGCACTCTGCTGGCATTCGTCTCGCGGGGAAAGTTGATAAGTGCTTCCTCAGGCTCCCCGTTCATTGAAATAAAGTACTCATCGACCCAATAGCGGATACCCCGCGTATCCAGGAGCCGCCGGACGGTTTCAAGTTGGCTCACAGGGAGGGTGATGTAAGCGCGCGCATTTCCACCCGCACTGACCCGCAGTCGTTGATTGGTTGTAACGTCGGTCATCGTTTGGCCCTTTCTTCGGCAAGTCTCAACCTGCCGTTTGTATTCTAAACCACACACCCGGGCAAAACGCCGGCAGGGGGCCGCTTTACCACCCAGATTCTGCTGATATGCGGATGCGCCATAACCTCCTGCAGCGCCTCGTCCGGCGGCGGATTGTCGAGGTTCAACACCGCGATGGCCTCGCCACCCGGTACCTGCCGGCCAACCGTCATCTGCGCGATGTTGACGTTGTGCTTGCCGAAGATCGTGCCGATGAACCCGATCAGGCCGGGTACGTCGCGATGCGTGAACAGCAGCAGAATGCCATCGAGGTAAGTATCGAGTTGATACGGCCCCACTTGCACCAGACGCAGGAACTGATTGCCGAACAGTGAACCCGCCGCCGTGTAACTCTTCTTGTCGGTTGTCACGTCGGCGCGAATCAGCGTCGAGAGATCGCCCTTCTTCGGATTGCTCTGCTCGACAATTTCGATGCCGCGCTCGCGGGCCAGCAGCGTCGCGTTGACGATGTTCACCTGCTGATCGAGACGATATTCGAGCAGACCGGCGGCGAAGGCGGCCGTCAGCAGGCGCGTGCTGCGCCGGGCCACCTCGCCGCGATAGGACAACTCGGCCTTGCGGATCGCGCCCTGACACATCTGCGCATGGAGCAGCCCCAGCCGGCGAGCCATGTCGAGATAGAGCCGCAGTTCCTCCATCTCCGCGCGATCGACCGCCGCCATGTTGACCGCGTGCTGGACGACTCCCTTTTGCAGGAAGTCGATCAGCAACTGGGCCGCCTCCAGGGCGACGGACAACTGGGCCTCATGCGTCGAAGCGCCAAGATGCGGTGTCACGACAACATTGGCCAGCTTCAGCAGTGGATGATCTGCCGGCGGCGGCTCCTGGACGAAGACGTCGAGCGCGGCGCCGGCGAGATGGCCGGACTTCAGCGCCTCGGCCAGCGCCTCCTCGTTGATGATGCCGCCGCGAGCGCAGTTGATGACGCGCGCGCCCTTCTTCATCTTCGCCAGGCGAGCGGCGTTGAGAAGGTTGCGCGTCTCGTCGGTTAGCGGCGTATGTACGGTCAAATAGTCGCAGCGCGGCAGCAGTTGCTCGATGTCGGCGACGGCTTCGATGCCGAGTTGGCCGGCGCGATCGGGCGACAGGAACGGATCGAAGCCGACAATCTTCATGTCGAGGCCCGTGGCTCGACGGGCGACTTCGCGGCCAATGCGTCCCAGGCCGACGACGCCGAGCGTCTTGCCGGCCAGTTGGGTGCCGATGAACTTGTTGCGTTCCCACTTGCCGGCGCGGAGGCTGGCGTCCGCGGCGGGAATGTGCCGCGACAGCGACATCAGCAGGCTGATGGTATGCTCGGCCGTCGAGAAAGTGTTGCCGCCGGGCGTGTTCATGACGACGACGCCCTTGCGTGTCGCCGCCCCGACGTCGATCGTATCGACGCCAACGCCAGCCCGAACGATCGCTCGCAACTTGCCCGGATTGTCGAGCAGATCGGCAGTGATCTTCGTTTGGCTGCGGACGATGACGCCGTCGGCGGCGCGAATCGCCTCCTTGA
Source organism: Gemmatales bacterium (assembly GCA_038240465.1). Lineage (GTDB taxonomy): Bacteria > Planctomycetota > Planctomycetia > Gemmatales > Gemmataceae > JBBRIK01. Next base: position 2,265 of record JBBSDR010000292.1, on the reverse strand, counting down.
GCGCCTCGCCTTTCAGGCCGATCCGCTCGTCCAGTTCGATGCCGGCCTGGCGCAGCAGATCGAGGCCCTGGCTTTCCAGATTGTCGCAGATGAGTACGCGGGACATCCTTCCCTCCCCGGTTAGCTGAACCCTGTTCAAGCTGTCTGCTGTTCCACTTCCGTCATGGCAGGTTGGGCGCCGTTGCCGGGTTCCTGCGGTGGATACAGATGAGTCCTGTCGCGGCTCACCGGGGCGATATACCCCACGATGTTTCCCTGGCTGTCCTGGACGACGACCAGGTCTGTCATCGTCTTGAGAACTTCAGCGAGGCTGGCGGGAATCGTTAGTGTCGGCATGGCGGTCCTCCAGATTCCGAACGATCGCGAAGGGGTCTGTGTCTACCAAACATCAAGAACAGTCACTTGCCGCGCCTGGACATCTACACGGTAACAGATGTGCAACCTGTCGATCACGAGGAGCCGGTCGCCGTAAAACTCCACACCTTTCACGTCTGCATCCACTTGAAGTTCTCGATCCGCGCGATCGGCGGCAAGCTGCACGGCCGTGCGATCAACAGCCTGCATCCAGGTAAGAGCCAGGGCGTCCAGGGCTGCTTGGATCCAGATGACAGTGAATTGCATCACGATTTCTCCAACTCGTCCAGATGGTGGAGAACTTCGTGGATCGAATAGTGTTCCCCACCGCCCTGGATTCGTTGCTGGAGTTCAGCAGGACTGATGCGCGCAGCCGCGAGCGCGTATTGATCGGATTGTTCGAGGCTCACCGGAGCAAAGAACCCGATGAGGACACCCTGAGCATCGCGAATCTCGGCGAGGCTCGCTGTCGTCTGAAATAGCGCCAGCATCCGATCATCGACGGTTACACTGGTCATGGTCGATTCTCCATTATACGGTCAGGGTTTGCCCAATTCCCTGCGCGAACACGCGCTGGGCCGCGCTGACGGCCGCGCCCGGCTCGATGGGATGCCCCATCTCCAGTAGCACCAGCTCCAGTCCACCCAGGGCAGCGAGCACGTCGAACTGATCGCAGTGGCCCATGTGCGACAGACGAATGATCTTACCCTTGAGCGTGTCCTGTCCGTTGGCCAGCTTCAGGCCGTACTGCTTTTCCAGCTTCTTCAACAGTTCGTTGCCGTCCAGTCCCGGCGGCACGTTGGCCACGGTCAGGCCCGCCGCCGGCCGCTCGGCGAACAACTCCAGTCCCGCCGCCGACATGCCCGCGCGCGCCGCCTCGGCCAGACGCTCGTGCCGCGCCCAGACGTTCGCGATGCCCTCGCTCCTGATTCGCTTCAAGCTCGCCGCCAGGGCCTTGATCAGCGTGTTAGCCGGCGTCCAGGGGGTGTCGGACTCCTTCAGTTTGGCGAGGTACTTGCGCAGATCGAAGTAGAACACGCGCGCCGAGGTGTTGCGCTCCATCGCCTTCGCCGCCTTGTCGCTGACCGAGACGAAGGCCAGGCCCGGCGGCATCATCAGCGCCTTTTGCGAGCCGGTCACGCACAGATCGACATGCCAGGCGTCACAGCGGCATTCCATCGCGCCCAATCCGCTGATCGCATCGACGATAAGCAGAGCCGGCGTCGCGGCCACAAGTTTGCCGTAGCCCTCGATGTCGAGTCCAACGCCGGTCGATGTCTCGCAGAGCGTGGCGCAGACCGCGGCGGCGTCGGGGTGCTGCTTCAGCGCCTGGGCGAGTTGCTCCGGCGTCAGGGCCTTGCCGTAGGGAACGCTGACGACGACGCACTCCAGGCCGAACGCCTTGCAGATGTTCTTCCAGCGATCGCCCCAGCGGCCGGCGATGAGACAGATCACCTTGCCGCCCTGCGGAATCGCCGTGGCGAGAGAGGCTTCCATGCCGCCGGTGCCGGACGCCGTCAGCGTCACGATCGGATTGCGCGTCTGGAAGACGTGCTGCAGATCGTCGTTGACCTCGCTGAGGAGCTGGCGAAACTCGGGGCTGCGGTGGTAGAAGACCGGCCTGGCGAGTTCGAGTAGCGTTTCCTCGGGGACAGGAGTCGGGCCGGGAGTCATCAGCCGCTGCTTCATCAGACGAATCCTTCGCTGAAAAGGATGAACGGATCACTCCGTACATCATATCCTCGACGTGGGTTTGGGTGAAAGGTGGGTTAGCCGCGACGCGGAGTCCTCGGAGCGGAGCGCGTCCGGCGTTATCGCGCCACGCGCTTTTGGTTAGCCGCGACGCGGAGTCCTCGGAGCGGAGCGCGTCGGGCGTTCTCGCGCCACACGCTCCGCTCGAAGACTCGCGTC
>JBBSDR010000291.1:0-7313 GCA_038240465.1 Gemmatales bacterium | reverse complement strand
CAACGCCCGCCTTGTCGAAATCCAGCCGCGTCTTCTTGCTGCCGATCAGCCAGGCCGTGTGTTCCGCCAGGTCCGGCATGTGGCCCACCAGCGCCACACTGGACGACTTCAACTTGCGCAGCGCTCGCGCGACCCGGCTCGCCTTCCCCTCCGGCGCGAGATCATCGCATTGCTCGACGCGCGGGCGGGGTTCGCTCCAGTGATCGAGCAGCCCCTGGGCCGTCTGACGCGCCCGCAGATAGGGACTCGTCAGCACCACGTCGAGGACCACTCCCTGGCGCATCAGAGCATCAGCCAGGCTATGGCACTGGAGATGCCCATGCTGGGTCAAGGGCCGGTCCGCATCGGAGTTGACGCCACTTTGCTCGAGGGGAACGGACTCGGCATGGCGGATCAGGTAGACTTTCATCCTTCCTCACTTCATTCCACGGCGACGGGCTACCGGGGCATCGAAAATCTCGCGGAGGACCAGGGCGGCGAGCGCTCCCTGAGGCCGGCGCAGCATCTGGACCACATCGACAAGGACCGGCGAAACCGTCTTCTTGACCGAGGCAGCAGGCTGAGCGGCTTCCCGGGCGGCACGAACCGTCTCTCCCGAGGACGTCGAGCGTGGCGGCGGCGGGGGCGGCATCGAGGCAATTGGCTCAACGAGGACGGCTTCGAGCAGTATCGGCGACGCCGGCTCACGCCGGCGCGGCTGCTCCGTGCGCTGCGGGCGACGCTCGGGCTTGGGGGCGGGTCGCTGCGGCTGCTGCGGTCGCGGCGCCGACTGAGCGCGGCGCTCGCGTTCGACTGCTTCGGCTCGATCGACCGGCCGTCCGGGGACGGCCTCGGCGAGGACTACCGGCTTGCTCTCGTCCTGCTGTTTTCGCTTGCGCATCTCTTCCAGAAAGCGATCGAGGTCATTCACCTGACGGCGCGGCCGATTGACGTTGGGACGCGGCGCCGGCGCGTTGCGTCCCTTGGCCGCCTGCTGCTTGTTGTCCTCCGGTCCCTTGAAGACATACTGGAGGACCCAGACCGCCAGGGCGATCAGCGGGATGATAAAGATTTCCATCGTTGCTCCAAGCGAAGACAGAAGAACCCGTCGCTTGCGCTCCGGGCTGGTGTTCTTGCTTCACTGACTCAAGACGCCGGCCGATCGCCGCGCTCGTTGCCGCCGCTCGCTGTGGCGATGGCGTTGCGCATGCCCGTGTCGGATTGCAGATTGCGAAGGTTGTAATATTCCATGACGCCCAGCCTGCCCGCCCGGAAGGCGTCCGCGATGGCCAGCGGCACCTGCGCCTCGGCCAGCACCACCGCCGCCCGATTCTCCTCCACCTTCGCCCGCATCTCCTGCTCCAGCGCGACGGCCAGGGCGCGGCGCTTCTCGGCGTTGGCCTGGGCGACGCGGAGATCGGCCGCCGCCTGGTCGGCTTGCAGGTTGGCACCGACGTTGGCACCGACGTCAATCTCGGCCACGTCGATCGAGACAATCTCGTAGGCCGTCTGGGCATCCAGGGAGTTGTTCAGCACGGCCTGCGAAATCAGCGTCGGATTGGCCAGAACGTCGGTGTGATGTTCGGCCGAGCCGATGGCCTTGACGATGCCCTCGCCGACACGGGCGATGATCGTCTCCTCCGTCGCACCACCGACGAGGCGCTCGAGCTTGGTTCGCACCGTCACCCGCGCCCGGGCCTTGAGTTGAATGCCGTTCTTGCAGACGCCGTCGAGCGTCGGCCGGCCCTTCGCCGGATCGGGACAGTCAATCACCTTGGGATACACGCTGACCATGACGGCGTCGAGGACGTTTCGGCCGGCCAGGTCAATCGCGGCGGCCACCTTCCAGGGCAGGTCCAGTCCAGCCTTGTGAGCCGCGATCACTGCTGTGACCGTCTTTTGCAGGTTGCCGCGGGCCAGAACGTGCGCCTCCAGGTCCTGTGTCTGCACCTTGACGCCGGCCTGGACCAGGGCGATCTTCTGCCGCACGATCAAGGCATAGTCGAGGTTGAGCAACTTCATGCGGATCATGTCGAGAATGCCGATCTTGGCGCCGGCGAGCAAACTCTGAATCCACAGCTTGAGGAAGCTGAGGAAGATGACGAGGAAGATAAGCACCAGCACGCCGACAACCGCGGCGATGATCCAGCCCAGGTTCTTGGACAGGAATTCCGTTTCCCCCTGAGCCATCAAGATGTGCAACATGGATGTCTCCATCGGTTCGTGGTGAGTGGAGGGTGAAGCGTGGAGCGTGAAGAATGTCTGTCTTCACGCTCCACGCTGCACGCTCCACGCTCCACGAAGCCTGTTAGCTGAAATCCGCCGATTCCAGAGTGTTGAGGTTCGGTTTATCGAGCGGGCGAACGATGACGCGATTTCCCTTGACGTCGATGCAGCGCACCGTCTGCCCCTTTTCGACCATGATGCCCTCGGTCACGCAATCGATCCGGCGGCCGCCGAAATCGACCACGCCGGCAGGCCGCAGCGACGACAGCGCCTGGCCGATCTGGCCGCGCAGGCGTTCCATCTCCTGATACTCCGGCAAGGCCGCCATCGTGGCGTTCTCATCGGGAGCGGCCAGGAAGAAACGCTTTCCCATCGGCGTTTTCGGCCAGATGTGCATCAGGACGCTGATGAATACCGGCAAGGCAATGCCGACGCCCAGAAGCGTTCCCAGCCCGACCGTGGTATCATAGGTGAACGCCAGCACGATGCCGATGATGATTCCCGCGGCGGACAGCACGGACAGGATGCCGCCGGAGGGAATGAATAGCTCGGCGATCATCAAAAGAAACCCGGCTGCGATCAGTACATACGCCAAGCTCAAACTCGATGACATGCGCGTTCGTCCATGGTTGATTCGTTCCTGCATCAATCTAGGACGGTCAGACCGCCTTGACAACGACACGATTGCCCTCGATCTCGATAACCTGGACGCGCGTTCCCGGCATGACATAGCTGCTCTCGGTGACCACATCGACGTATTCGTCGCCGAATTGCACCTTTCCAGCCGGCCTCAAGGGTGTCGCAGCCACGCCGATCGCGCCGAGCAGGGCCGCCATCTTCGCCTGGGCCGGATCGAGTTCCGCGGCAGATCCGTCGTTATCCTCGTTTTGCGGCTTGAGCAGCAAACGATTGAAGTATGGGATTGCCGGCAGATAGCGAGCCAAAATGATGGCCAGCGTCAGCGCGCCGACAAGACTCAGGCCGAACGGCGCCACTTTTTTCGATAGCCCCACCCAGTCGGAAGCGTCTTGCGGCCACTTGCCGTAGGTCACCAGCGCCAGACTGCCCAGAATCAGCAGAATGCCGCTAAGACCGCAAACGCCGAACCCGGGCAGAACAAAGACTTCGATCCCCACCAGGATCAGGCCGAGCAGGAACAGCAGCACCGCCAGCCAGGTCACCTGCCCGCCCATCTCCTTCGAGCCGGACCAGAAAAACAGGACGAAGCACAATGCCGCGAGAATGCCCGGCAGACCGACCCCCGGCATCTTCAACTCGAGGAACAGGCAGGTGATGCCAATCGTCGCCAGGAGATACTTCACATATTCCTGTTGCAGGAAATCGGTCAGGTCGTCGAGCCAGTCGGCGCCGGACACCTTGACCTGCGATGGAGACAGCCCGTATTCGGTATATAACTCTTCGAGCGAACCAACCTTGTAGGCCAGGCCAAGACTCGCCGCCGTCGGCACGTCGTTCTTCGGCCCGGCAGCCAGCAACACGAAGCCACGGTCGTCCATCGGAATCGGCGTCGCCGGCATCAGCCAGTGGCCGGGACGCTCGTTGCGGTCCCTGTCGAGTTGGGCCGCCGTCAGGATCGCCGTCTCACTCGATCCCTTGGCACCCTTGACCAGGAACAGATTGCCGCCGCTGCGATCGACGAACCCGCGCACCAGGACCGGCGCGTAATGCCGCTGCCGGGCCAGGTCTTCGAGACCATCGCCAATTGCCTTGAGGCCTTCCAGTCCGCGGTCTCCCAGCAACTTGCCGAAACCGCCCAGCGTTGCCGTGGGATCCATGACGACGTAGTTGCAGCCCAGCGCGATGATCGTCGCGGTATCGCCGGCCTGCGGGGTCACATAGGCGATGGTGACGACGGGCCGGTCGGGCTGGTCCTGGTTGAGAGCGGTCAGGTAGGTGGCGATGCCGTTGGCCGCCGCCGTGTCGCCGCCGTGACACTTCAGTTCGAGGACGATCAGGTTGGCCTTGTTGTTCTTGATCGCGCGGCGGATGCGACGCTCGAAGCGTTCCTTGAGCGCCCCGGTCACCTCTCCCTCGACGGGGATCTTGAAAGCGACGACGCGGTCGATCAAGGGGTTTTCCTGAAGGCTGGAGCGAGGCAACCGATAAGCGTCGGCCAGGTCCTCGCGGCTATCGCGCGGGTCCTGCTCGCACAGGTTGGCCTGCCGGGCCTTGTTGAAGTCGAACACCGCCGCGTCTCCCTGCTCGAACAGGGCGCGTCCCCCGGCCGCCTCCTTCGGGTTGCGGGAATCGACCCAACCGCCCTGCCGGCCCTGCACGATGGCCATGTCGCGATCGAAGAACCGGGCGACCAGGTCGGGACTGGCGGCCAGGCGCACAGCCAGCCGATCGTAAGCCTTGCGGACATCCTCGGGGACACGTTCGCCTTCGCGGACCACGGGACCGATCTTCGACCGGGCCGACATGACGACTTGCTGGCACGCCAGCACGGGCAGCACGGAATGGCGCGAGACGTCGCCGTGAACGAAGGCAATCGTCTGCACGCCATCCTGTTGCAGTTTGCGAATGCCGTTGGCGAGCTTGAGACAGAACTCGTAATCGTCGCCCCGGCTGGGCTTGCCATCGGGTGTGAAGTCGAAGACTGCCTTGAACACCTGCTTCTGGGCAAGAGGACGGTCGCGGTTGATGGCGTTGAAGCGCGTGAACTCTGCCTCGACCGTCTGCAACAGGCGGGTGATGGCATCGCCGCCGAGCGTGGGCGGCACCGAGGCGAACCGGCCCACCGCCTCCGGTTCCTCGGCGTGGACGGGAACGGCCCCGACTATCAGGACAAGCAACAGGACAGCACGGGCCAGCAATCCCGCTCCGCTTGCGCGAAGGGCCAGAAGGGAATCAGTGAAGAGGGCTACGAGCCGGGCTATCCGCATAGGAACCTCATGATGGATTCGTGTGAACGAACCGTGACAAGGAGATCCTCCTTCTTGATTATAAAGCCCGATGTGTCATCCGGTCAAAAGATTGCGCCTCTTCGATACCAGCCCCAAGCGCAAGCGCGGGGTTTCTTCGGCTCACCCCTCGCTTGCGCTCGGGGCTGGTAGCGCTCGGGGCTGGTAGCGGAGATCGACGGGACTCCCTCAGCAATTCGCTGTCGCGGTCGCTATATTGCCGAATCGCATCATTTCTCAACGCGAGTTCAGTTTCAGGAACCATCGTGCCGATGACAGATCTGGAGCAGCGCGGAACCGGATGCGATTGCAATTCTCATGACTTTTGCTATGGTCGAAGCCGAAGCAGGCCTGGATTTCCGGTTGCCCCGTCGCGCTCGAAGCGACGGTCCCCCCAAGGATGGGTGCATGCCGCTGCAACTCCTTCAGCCCGAGCCGCTCGGCCCGCCCGACGATCTGCTCGGCTATGCGCGTGAAATTATCGAGGCCGAGGCGTCCGCCTTGCACCTTGTCGCCCGGCGCCTCGATGGCACTTTCCTCGAAGCCGTCGAACTGATTCGCACTTGCCCGGGCCGCCTGGCCATCACCGGCACCGGCAAGTCCGCCGACGTCGGCCAAAAGCTCGCCGGCACCCTCAGTTCCACAGGCACCCGCGCTTACGCACTCGATGCCACCCGCGCAGTCCACGGCGACCTGGGCATGGTCCATCCCGAGGACATCGCCCTGGTCCTGTCGCACAGCGGCGAGAGCGAGGAGATTGTCCGCCTTCTCGGACCGTTGAGGCAACTATGCCGTGGAGTCATCGGCCTGACCGGCAACCGTGCCGGCACTTTGGCGCGGAAGGCCGACGTCGCCCTGGTCTACGGGCCGCTCGACGAGGTCTGTCCGCTCGGCCTGGCCCCCAGCGCCAGCACCACGGCGATGATCGCCCTGGGAGACGCGCTGGCCTTCGTCCTGAGCCGGTTGCGCCAGTTCACGCACGACGATTTCGCCCGCTATCACCCGGCCGGCAGCCTCGGACGCAAGCTGCTCAAGGTCGAGCAGGTGATGCGCCAGGGACACGAGTTGCGCCTCGCTTCCCACACCGATACCGTCCGCGCAGTCTTCTCCCAGGGGCAGCGGCGCGGCCGGCGTACCGGTGCGGTGATGCTGGTGGACGAGTATGGCCGGCTGGCTGGCCTGTTCACGGACAGCGACCTGGCGCGCCTCTTCGAGCGCCGCCGCGATGATGCACTGGATCAACCCATTGCCGAGGTGATGACCCGCGACCCCCTGACGGCCCGGCTGGGAATGCGGGTCGGCGACGCGGTCGAGATACTGAAACGGCACAAGATCAGTGAACTGCCCGTCGTCGATGAGAACGGCAGCCCGGTCGGACTGGTGGACATCACGGACCTGATTGCTCTGTTTCCCGCGGTGGCCACCCCGGACGTGACGGATGCGCAGGTCGCTTGACCTTGGGGGATAAGATGCTTTCGCTCGCCGAGCGCTGCCGGCCAATCGCGTTATTGGTCCTGGACGTCGATGGCGTCTTGACAGCGGGCGGCATCGTGCAGAGTGCGGCCAGGGATGGCTCGGCGTGGATGGAGACCAAGGCGTTTCACGTCCGCGACGGCCTGGGACTGGCGATCTGGGGACGTGCCGGCAAGCAAATCGCTCTTATGTCCGGTCGCGTCTCGCCGGTGCTCGAACATCGAGCCGCCGAGATCGGCATCAGCGAGGTCTTGCAGGGCATCGGCGACAAGGGCAATGCTTTGCGGGAACTGCTGGCGCGACGCGGGCTGACTGCGGAACAGGCGGCCTTCGTCGGCGATGACGTGATCGACGTGCCGGCGCTTCAGCTTGCGGGACTGGCGGTGGCGGTGGCCGACGCCTGTCCGGAAGCGGTGGCGGTGGCGCATCATGTCACCTTGCGTCCCGGCGGGCGCGGAGCGGTGCGCGAGGTGATCGAGCGCATCCTTCGCTGTCAGGGGTTGTGGCCGGGAACACCCGTCGCGCCGCTTGCGGCTTAGCGGTTTTTACGCCGCGGGTTGGTCCAGGTTCTTCGTGGCTGGAACAACAGGGCGAGCCGGGGGGGTTAGCGACCCGGGTAAACCCGGAGCTGAAGCGCCCCGGGCGCCCCCCCGTTTGTTGGTGTGTTGGGGGAGGGACAAACGGGGGGGCACCGAAAAGCCAACAACCGCT
>JBBSDR010000290.1:0-7318 GCA_038240465.1 Gemmatales bacterium | reverse complement strand
GGGGTGTGGTGGTTGTTTTTTCTTCCCCCCGCGCGGCCGCCCCCCCCCCCCCCACGGGTCCGATCGAGCGTCAAAAGCCGTGGCTGACGAAACGAAAACCGCACACGCTGCCGTCCATCCCGCCCAACGCCTTTGCGTCGTCGTCGGCCGAACTCGGCACAAGATGGTTCAACTCGAGATTCACGAGGCCGCCAAACGCGGCGCGCGCATGATCGAGCTGCGTCTCGACTTCCTCTCCAAGGCCCCCGACTTCAAACGTCTGCTCGAGAACAAACCCTGTCCCATCGTGGCCACGGTGCGCCGGCCCGAAGACGGCGGGCGCTGGCCCGACAGCGAGGAGACACGCCAGACGCTGCTGCGGCAGTGCATCGTCTCCGGCTTCGACTGGATCGATCTCGAGACCGATATCGCCGATGGCATTCGCCGCTTTCGCGACGTCAAGCGCATCGTCAGCTATCACAACATGCGCGAGGTGCCGAAGGACCTCGAGCAGATCCACGAGCGGATGTGCGGCCAGGATGCCGACGTGGTCAAGATCGCCGTCCGCGTCCAGCATCCGTCCGAGAACCTGCGGCTGCTCGACCTGGTCAAGAAGGCGAAGAAGCCGACCGTCGCACTCGGCATGGGCGATCTTGGGACGCCATCGCGCATCCTCGGGGCCAAGTACGGCGCGCCCTTCACCTACGCCGCCTTTAACAAGGAACGCGGCATCGCTCCCGGATTGCCGTCGTTCGACGAACTGCATCGGCTCTATCACTATGACCGTATCAACGCTGACACCCGGATTTTCGGCGTCATCGGCGATCCGGTTGGCCACAGTCTCAGCCCGCTGATCCACAACTTCGCCTATCGCCAGCTCGGCGTCAACGCGGTGTACGTCCCCTTCCGGGTGCCTCGCGACATGCTGACGGCGTTCCTCAAGGACTTCGACGCCCTGCCGGTCGAGGGCTACAGTGTGACGATTCCGCACAAGGAGTACGCGGCGGCCATCGCCACCATCAAGGATGACACGGTGGAACTGACCGGGGCGGCCAATACGCTTGTGCGCCGCAGTGAGGGCAACGCGGTCCAGTGGGCGGCGTACAACACCGACTACTCCGGCGCTCTCGATTCGCTTCTGGCCAGCCTTGCCCAGCCGAAGGAGCAGGAGGAAGCGGTTACCTCTCTGCATTCGAGGACCACCCTTATCCTCGGCGCTGGCGGCGTTGCGCGGGCCATCGCTCACGCCCTGCACCGAGAAGGTGCGTTGGTCACGATCGCCAGCCGCACGGCGGAGCGAAGCCGCGTTTTGGCCGAAGAACTGAACGTCCGCTACCTCGAATGGAACGCCCGGCACAGCGCCGCCGCCCAGATCATCGTCAACTGCACGCCGGTCGGCATGCATCCGAAGGTCGATGAGAACCCGATCCATCCGAGCTTCCTCAAGCCCGGCCAGTTGGTCTTCGACACGGTCTACACGCCGGAGACGACGCTGCTGATCAAGGAGGCGCGCAGCCGCGGCTGTCAGGTCGTCACCGGTGTCGATTTCTTCGTGCGCCAGGCGGCGGCCCAGGTGCGCCTCTTCACCGGCAAGGAACCGCCGATCGAACTGATGTACAAGCTCGTCAAGCGAGCGCTGTCGCCGATTACCATCAAAGAGAATGATGAATGATGAACGATGAATGATGAAGTAAAGGCAGAGCGAATCGTATTGATCGGGCCGCGCGGCTCGGGGAAAAGCACGGTGGCCCTGCTGCTGGCGGCGGCGCTGAGATGGGAGGCGATCGACGCGGATGCGGAGTTGGAAGCGCGCGCGGGGTGCAGCATTCGCGACCTTTTTGAGGTCGAGGGCGAGCAGGGATTTCGCCGCCGTGAGATGGAGGTGCTGGCAGACCTGTGTCAGCGGCGCAAGCTGGTGATCGCGACGGGGGGCGGCGTTGTCCTGCGCGAAGACAACCGCGAACGCCTGAAAACGAGCCGCGTCATCTGGTTGAAAGCGGACGCCGATACGCTCTGGGGCCGAATCAGCAGCGACTCCTCGACTCTCGAACGACGCCCCGCCCTGACCGGCGCCGACGGCAAACGCGAGGTCGAGTTGCTGCTGCAACAGCGACAACCCCTCTATCGCGCCTGTGCCGACCTTGCTCTCGACACCACGAATCGCTCCCCTGAAGAGATCGTCCAAACGATCCTGTCTTCCCTGACTCCTGACTCCTGACTCCTGACTCCTGACTCCTGACTCCTGACTCCTGATTCCTGACCCCTGACTTCTGACCCCTGACCCCTGACAACAATGGAACCGGTCCTGCTCATCTGGTTCGGCTTCGTATTTGTCCTCGGGGCGGCCGTGGGTAGCGGACTCAACGTCTGCATCGTGCGATTGCCCTACGAGAAGAGCATCCTCTGGCCCAGCTCGCACTGCGGCAAGTGCTTTCAGAAGGTGCGCTGGTACGACAACATCCCGCTCATCAGCTACTGGGTGCTGCGCGGCCGTTGTCGCACTTGCCGGACGCCTTTCTCGATGCGCTATTTCTTCATCGAACTGTTCACCGGGTTGGCCTTTGTCGGTCTGTTCTATCTGGAGATCGTGGCCAACATTTACAACGTGCCGCGCTTCCGCAGTTGGGGCATCGCGATTGGCGACATCCCGCTGTGCGCCTGGCTCTTCTGGGCCGGTCATGCCCTGCTGGTGTCGTTCCTCATCGTGACGACGTGTACCGATCTGGAACACATGGAAATTCCGTTGACGGTGACGCTGACGGGAACAGTGATCGGCCTGGTACTGTCGGCGTGCTTTCCCTGGCCGTGGCCGAGTACGCTGGCCGACGTCGAGACGGCCCGGAAGCTGGGACACGGCGAACTTGTCCCGTTACTCGGCTGGCAGCCCTGGCCTTTCTGGCGTCCCGACCGGTTGCCGGACTGGCTGGCGCCCGGAAGCTGGACGCTGGGGCTGGCGAATGGGTTGGTGGGCATCGCGCTCAGCCTGGTGATCCTGCGCGGCGTCCGTTTCGTGTTCAGCGTCGGCCGCGGCATCGAGGGCATGGGGCTGGGCGATGCCGATCTGATGATGATGGCGGGCGCGTTTCTCGGCTGGCAGCCGATCGCCATCGCCTTCTTCGTCAGCGTATTTCCGGCCCTGGTGCTGGGGGTTGGCTACATGATCTTTCGCGGTTCGCAGGCGCTGCCGTTCGGGCCGCCGCTGGCGCTGGGCATCCTGTTGACGCTCTTCGGCTGGCGCTGGATCGGGCCGCCGTTTCAGTTCCTGTTCTTCGATAAAACGATGCTGATGGTCATGGGCGTTGCCGGCGGCGTGTTTCTGCTGATCGGCAGTTTCGTCTGCCGGCTGCTGTTTGGCAACGGACCCGTGGGCGAAGAGACCCCCGCAACGGGAGAGAAGAAGTCATGAAACCGATTCTGATTATCGACTATGGCATGGCCAATCTGCGCAGTGTGCAGAAGGCGTTCGAGAAACTGGGTTTCGCGGCCGAGATCAGCAGCGATCCTGAGCGCATCGCGACCTGCGACAAGCTGGTGCTGCCGGGTGTCGGTGCCTTTCGCGACGCCATCGCCCGGCTCAACCACAGCGGCCTTTCCGGGCCAATCAAGGAACACATTCACAGGGGCAAGAAGTTCCTCGGTATCTGCCTGGGAATGCAGTTGCTCTTCGACGTCAGTTACGAGGATGGCGAGTATCGCGGCCTGGGCGTGCTGGAGGGTGAAGTGGTGCGCTTTCCCGACGTGCCAGGATTGAAGGTGCCGCACATGGGCTGGAACCAGTTGCGCATCAAGCAGCGTGTCGGCGCGTTGAGCGAGACGCGCGATGGCGACGCGGTCTACTTCGTCCACTCGTATTATCCGGTGCCGCGCGATCCGTCACTGATCGCGGCGGAGAGCGATTATCCGACGCCATTCGCCGCCGCGGTCGCTCGTGACAACATTTGTGCAACGCAGTTTCATCCGGAGAAAAGCCAGCGTGTCGGCCTGACGATGCTGCAACAGTTCGCCCGCTGGAACTGACCCGAGGGTACATTTAGCCGCGAGCCTCTGGCGAGCGCGTTCTTCGCACGCGCTTGCCAGAGGCTCGCAGCTAAACAATCTCTGCAGCGACTCTATAGTGGGGATTTCGCGGCGGCCCGGCGTGCGATCAGAGCGGCGACGTATCCACCCTTGAACCCGCTATCGATATTGACCACCACCACATTCGCCGAACAGGCATTCAGCATTGTCAAGAGGGGTGCCAGTCCGCCGAACGCGGCCCCGTAGCCGACGCTCGTCGGCACCGCGATCACCGGACAATCGACCAACCCGCCAACGACGCTCGGCAGCGCCCCGTCCATGCCGGCGACGACAACAATGACGTCGGCCTGCGCATAGAGATCGCGATAGCGCAGCAGGCGATGAATCCCCGCCACGCCGACGTCGGCAACCATTGTCACGTCCGCGCCGAGAGCGCGAGCGGTGACGACCGCTTCCTGCGCCACGGGCAAATCGCTGGTGCCGGCCGTCAGCACGATCACCCGGCCAGCGGGAACTCGCGCTGCAGTCTGCGGCGCCGGCAACCACAAGGTGCGGGCGACGCGGTCCTGTTCGGCCTGGGGATAGTGAGTTGCAAGGTGAGCGGCGATCGTGTCGTCGAGGCGAGTGGCAAGACAATCCTGTCCGGCCTCGACGAGTTTGCGAACGACGCCGGCGACCCATTCGGCGGTCTTGCCCTGGCAGAAGATGACCTCGGGAAAGCCGCAGCGCTGCCGGCGCTGCAGATCGACATGCGCATAGCCCAGGTCGGCGACGGCAGGCGTTTGCAGACGCAGGACAGCATCGTCGAGAGGCAGCGTTCCGGCGCGGACCTGTTCCAGCAGTTGATGCAGTTCGTCGGTGTGCATGGTTATGTGAACTCGCGAACCGTTGTCACTCGATGCTCCTTCGCCGCCGTGTAGACCGCCTGGCACAGGGCGATCGTTTCCAGATTGTCGCGGCCGCTGATCTCTGCTTCGGTTCCGTCCTCGATCGCGCACAGCAGTTGCGCCATTGTGCCGACAAAAGCGTCCGGGAACCAGACCTCGCTCCAGCGCGGCTGATGCCAGTCCGTGGAACCCTTGAGGGTGTAATCAAGGGTTGATGGCGTCCGCGCGGGATAGCTCGGCCAGCCGATCGTGCCGCGCGCCATGCCATCCGTCCCCTCGACGCGCCAGCGAATGCCGATATCCGCGCCGGCCCCCTCGCGCGCCGGCCCGGCCCAGACGTCATCCCACGACGCCGCGCGACAGCCGCTATCGTATTCGAGGATGTAGAGGTTAATGCCGTCAGTGTGCGGAAACTTCGTCCGCGGATCGGGGCGGGTGCTGGCCAGAACGCGATCTGGTGTGCCGAGCCAGTAGCGGAACGTGTCGAGGTGATGAATGCTCATCACGAAGGTCGAGAGCGAGTGCAGCCCCTCGCTCCATGGCATCCAGTGGGGAATCGCGCGCATGTCGATGGTAGCCAACACGGGATCGCCGAGGACGCCTTTGCGCAGCAGGTCCTTCAACGCGCGCACCGACTGATCGTAGCGCATGTTCTGGTTGACCGCGAGCGTGATGCCGGCCCTGGCGCAGAGATCGACGCACTCCTTCGCCGCGCGAACGTTCATGGCCAGCGGCTTCTGGGCGAGGATGCCGCGCAGGTGGCCCCCCTGTTTGGCCGCGGCGCGAAGGATGTCCGGCTGGACGTCCGGCGGCACGGCGACGTCGAGGACCTCGATGGACGGATCGGCGAGAAGGGCGTCGATAGAGTCGTGGACGCGCGGGATGGCGTGCTGCTCGGCGGCCGCGCGAGCGTGGTCCGCATTGCGCGAGGCGATGGCAACAGGATTGAAACCGGCCTGCCGATAGGCGACAAGGTGACAGTCGCGCATGATGAAGCCGGAGCCGACGCAGCCGATGCGAAAGTCCTTGCGCCGCGGCAAACGCGGCAGGTAGTCGAGGGAGAGGGTCATTTCTTCTCAGGGAAGCGGATCGAGGGCAAGAACGAATCCTGGGAGCAGGCGAGTCGTGTAGCTGGACCCGGGTGTCAGCCGAATCACGTTTTGCCAGCGCTGGCCGCGCCGGCGGTAGATGAGGATAGTGGGATGATCGGCATCCTCTCTGCCGTCCACGATCCAGTATTCCCGGATCGATGGCACTTGCAAATACAGCTCAACATTTCGCACCTCGTCCTTGATGGGGTCGTCCGCCGACAACACCTCGACAACCAGGATCGGAGTGACGTCCTGCCACCGTTGTTCGGTCCGGGGCAGTTCATGAGGGAAATTGCGATAGACCGTCACGTCAGGTTCCGGCGCGGTTAGCGCTTCTTCGCCTGGAACGAAGACACGGCCCTTGTTCGTGACATGGTTGATCGCGTCGGGATGTTCTCGCATATACGCACGAAGCAAGTCGCTGATCCAGCTCTCGAGCAAGTCCTCAGGAAGGTTCGGCACAGGGGACACATACACTCTCCCACGAATCAATTCGTAATGGTAGCCTTCTTCGTGCACGGCGCTGGTGAACGCTTCCAGCGTCAGCGGGCGATCGTGGTCCGCCGAACTCAGTCTGATCGCTGTTCGCATCATGGCGCCTCGCTTTCGGCCAGAGTTAGGCGTGAGGATCGAGGAGAAGAGTGAAACCGGGCAATAGACGGGTCGAGTAACTGCCGCCCGCCGTCACCTGAAAGGCGCGGAGCCAGCGTTGGCCGCGCCGCCGGTACACCCAGAGCGTGGGATGGTCGGGATCCGCGCGGCCATCAAGGATCCAGTACTCGCGGATGGAAGGAACCAGAAGATACAGTTCGACGTTGCGTACCAGGTCCTTGTCCGGATCGTCCTCGGAAAGCACCTCAACAACGAGGATCGGGCTGACATCTTGCCAGCGCCTTTCGCGGAAGGGGACGTCATGAGGGAAGTCACGATAGACTGCCGCATCCGGTTCCGGCGCTGTCATCTCCTCCTCGCCGGGAACGAAGACGCGGCCCTTGTTCGTGAGGTGGTTGATGACGTCCGGATGTTGTTTTATGTAGGCTCGGAGCAAGTCACTGATCCAGCCCTCAAGGGAAACTTGCGGAAGGTTCGGGACAGGAGACACATAAACCCTCCCTCGGATCAACTCGTAGTGATAGCCTTCCTGGTGAACGGCGCTGGTGAATTCCTCCAGTGTCAGCGGCCGGTCGTGGTCTGCCGGACCCATTTTGAGTGCTGTTCGCATCATGGCGACTCCCTCTTCGGCCAGGTTCAGGCGCGAGGATCGACGATCAAGGTGAATCCGGGCAACAGACGAGTCGTGTAAGTTCCACCAGGCGCGATCTCAATCACGTTCTGCCAGCGCTG
>JBBSDR010000289.1:0-7322 GCA_038240465.1 Gemmatales bacterium | reverse complement strand
TGGTTCTTGGCCAACTCCTTTACCGGATTCCCCCGGTGCTGGCGGCCACACTGGTGGCACACAGCGGCTTCCTGCTGGCAGCCTACGCCGCGCTGTTCGCTGCCTGGCACCGTTTCTTTTGACTCTCAGTGTGGCTTTCCCTTCCGTTCCTGGCGCCTTCCAGCTATGACCATAATGGCGATGGCCGCAACCGCCACTGCCGCCCCAACACCGATTAAGATTGTCCGCCACAGGCACCTAGCATCGGTTCTACTAACGCTTGACTGCGAGGGCTGCGGGATCCCTGGGCGGTTGGCCAAGCCGCCGTCGCCGCACCGCGAGCCAAACCCCAGCACCCACACCGACTACAAGCGGGACTGCGATGATCCAATGCCAGCCAGAAACCCGGGGAGCGGCTTCGTCTTGGTTCGCGTGTAGGACTGTCCCAACAAGGCGGTAACCGTCGCCATTTTTCTCCCAGTGACCGGCGACCGATTCGGACTCCGCCAACTGGAACATAACCACCCAGGCAGCGCGGTTGTGCCAGGAGACGGCCCCGTAACCAGGCTGCTTCCGTGAAACCCGCTCGTTGAACCCAAGGGGAACTTTCGTCGCTTCCTGAAGGTGCTGCAGGATCTCGGGGACCGTTGGGTTGCTGAACGTGGCACTGATCTTGACGCGCAGCCGGGGGTCGATCGCGAGACCGTCCGGGTCTTTCGGAGTTGTAGGGTTCGGCTTATCGTCGCTTACCCGCGGCACATCTGCGAATGGGCGTGCCGGGCCAGGAACGAGGGCTGCGGGGGAAACCACTTTGGCAACGAGGTCTTTTTGTCCCTTGTAATGCCGTTCGTACTCCCGCCAGCTTTTCTCCCCCTTCCGCCATACCTGCTTAAGCATGACCTCGGCCCGAGTCCCGCGCATCACAAATGCTTCCTGCACCTCCGTCTGCTCGAAGGACCGCTTGCTGAAGCGCAGAGAGGCCGCAGACCCTGCCGACTTGAGTTCGCCTCCTTCCGGAAGAGGAAAGAACTCCAGAGGAAGACCGAGCGGCGCGCCCGTGATGCATGGTTTTCCGCCGATGAGTTCAAGAAGGTCACCGAGGACTTCACCGTCGCGCAGAACACGGCAAGGCCAGCCATCTTCCCGTCGGACGAGAACCGTCCACTTCCCACCGAAACCCGGAGGCAATGGAGAGGAGAAAGAGTAATCGACCTGCCAGCAGGCGGCGCCGGCAAAGTCTTCCTCTCCAGCCACGCGGACATTGACGCGGAAGCGGGGAGGCGTCTGAGGCGGTTGTCTGGGCTTGATGCTGGCCGGCCCAGGCGGATCCCCGAGGAGGTTGCGGGGATAGACCTGCACTTCAAGGTCCCAGGAATCTCCCGACTGCCAAAGCCGGCTCGGAGGTGCGAATGGGGCGTCCGCCGCCCGGCCGGCGAACTCCGGCGGCAGAGCAACGGCGAGGACGGCAAGCAGAAGGAGACGATGAAGCCGCATGGTTGTGCCTTGCGCGAGAAGTCAACTGAGAACACCGATGCATCCCCAGGCCAGGAACGGTAAGTGCAGGGGGGCGTTACTCTTCTATCACGGCGATGAGGGCGATTGTTCGATCTTTAACTCTCTGTCCTTGGCTAGCCGTTCTACCAGCTCGCGGTAGCGATCCTGCACTTTCTTCGGCGCGTTCTTTTTACTCTCGCTGACGAGTTGATCCACCAAGAGTTGGGCGCCTTTCCGATCATCCAAGGCCGACAAGAGTGCCGCCTTTGCGCCGAAGGCAGCCAACTTGGACCGCGCATCGCGGTAAGCATCGAACAACTCTGCCGAGTAGACTTTTTTCACATACTTGCCTTTTTTCATCTCCGCCGCCACCAGATCCATGTGGTCGATGCCCAGCGAGTGTTCGACCGACGGCCGGATCAAGTGGACGTGCTTGGCGTGAATCACGACCTCCGGGAAGTAATCCTTCGCGGCCAGCCGGGGCGCGTAGTTATTCGTATAGATGTCAAACGATTCCTTCTGTTTGGCTGTCATCCGCTCGGGGGAAAAGCGATTCTGCCAGCCAACGATGCGGTAGCAGCCAGGACGGACCTCGACCAAACGGTTGAGGGGCGAGACCGCCAAGTCGGTTTCGTCAATCAGGTTCCATCCGGCCGTGGCGCCGGGCCGCAGTTGGATGGTGGGGGAGAACTTGCGCACGGCATCGACGAAAGCGATCAGCCCTCGCTCGCGGATGACGCCGTCCTGGGTAGTGATCGAGCGGAAGAACTCCTCCAGGGACGCCTTGTCTACAGGGAACTCACTCACTTCGTACACCTCAAAGGTGGACTGATGGATGACGGCGAGTTCCGTGGCTTTGCGGTGATAATGGCCCCGTGTCCAGGCGTCTCGGACTAACGCACTGGCCAAGACCGCCTTCACGGAGACGTCCTCGTAAATCGGCGACATCCAGTACATGCCTCCCCATTGCTGAAGCGCGTGTTCCCTGCGGATCGCTTCGCGCGTCGTCAGCCAATACTTCTTGTTCCAATCGATGCCGAGTTCCCGGTTGAGTTCCTCCAGTAGGGACTCATCCTTTTCCTTCTCGTTGTAAGCCGTCCGCAGTTTGCCGATGAAGCGGATCTGGTTGCGGACGCACCTGCGGATCAGGTCCACGTCATAATACTCCTCGACGTTCACGGCCTGATCCTTGATGATGTTTTCGGCGATCGCGGCAGTGATGATGCGCTCGAGGCTGTGCCGCAGCAGCGCCTGCTGGACGTCCAGAAACGCCCTTTGTTCGACGAAAGCGCGGCGCTGTCCCTCCGGGATTTTCGCCGCCTCTCTCTGGTTCTCGTCACTCGTGAACCGCATCAGTTCTTTGACCGTCATGCCCTTGATCTCGGCACGGAACTGCTCGCGGAGCTTGTCTTCGGTGAGCCCGGCCACGTCCTCCAGCGTGTAGTTCTTGTCGGCGACGCGGAAGAGCGGCAGGTCGGCAGCGCGGGCCGAGCCAGGCGCGCTGAGAACAAGGGTAGCGGCCAATAGAGCAAACAGCGAAGTGGCCTTACGGCAGCGTGTCTTCATGGCTTCCCGTCCAAAGAAAGTTGGGAAAAACACCGCCGCGCGAACTGCGCGCCGGGATCGCCGCCATCGACGACGACGAAGAGGGCGAAACCCCCGCTCAAGCGGCCATACAATAACCGGCCCCGGTCCGGGTAGTTGTCGATCCGAAAGCCGCCCCCCACCAGGTCGAAACGGCCACGTTGCTCCGTGCGGCGGCACAAGAAAGCGTACTCCCCCACCTTAGCGGCAAAAGTTTCGCTTCGCTCATCGCGGAAGTGCAGCAGCAGCACGTCGGCAGAAGATCCGTCTTCCAATCGGCACCCGACCAAGGCGCCGCCGCGATACCCCTCACACAGGTCCCGTTCGGCGAACACTGAGGGGCAGAGCAAGAGGGCGGCCTCGAAATAGTCGAGGGCCGTGACAGGCCGCGCGTCCGCGAATTTGGCCGATTCCGCAAGGACACGCAGCCGCTCAGAAGCGCGAGGGCTGGGGCTGATCCGTCCTGGGTTACAGAAAAGCACCTCGGGGTAGGCGATGGGGGACACAAGCAGCTTGGGAAACTCGGACGGTTTGGAACAGCGATCTCGGACGAATCGTGCCGAGAGATGGTAGTAGAACTGCTCGCGCGTCAGGGCACGGTCTTTCTCGACCCGCCCCGTGTAACGGACCTCCTTGCGTCCGCGGAGGATGTTGAAAACCTCGTCGGAAACGCGAAGCGACTGGGCGACCATTTTGGTGGAGACCACTGCATGACCCTCGCAAACAAAGCGAATCCACCGCCCGGAAGTCACACGGGTGCCAAGGCGCTCGATCGCGGCGGCCTGATAGGCATGGAACAATTCATGGACGAATAACAGCACGCCCAGGTGTTCGGCGTCTTTCGCCGTTTTCGACCGCTTAAGAAGGAAAGTCTCGAACTGAGCCGGAGAGACGACCACCCTTCGATCGGCCCTTCGCCAGAACATGAAAGGCGCCATGTCGAGGCCGATCCCTTGCGACTCCCAGCCATCTCCCCTCTCCGAAAGCTCCAGCGTGGCATCGACTCGGGACTCGAGGTGCTCCTCGGCAATCCGCTTGGCTCGGGCGAACAGCCCGTTGAAGTCTACAGCGTGTTTGCGAGAATGCGGGCGCTCCACAGGCAACTTCTCGGGAAACAGTCCGAGGCAACCGATGAGGAGGCAAGTGGAAACCATTGGTGTTCTTCCTGAATTGCTGACCGGCGCATGCCGGCAAGCACTGCCACGCCGGGCCAGCCTATACTCGGCGCGGGTTGGCATGACACTTTGGGTCGTCGCGACGCGGGTTCTTTGGAGCGGAGCGCGTGCAGCCGGGGAGGGACGCGCTCCGCTTAACGAGGACTCCGAGTCGCGGCTAAACCTGGAATGGAATTGTATTCTCACACGCAGAGTATACCTGTAGCCTTTTGCGCGCTACTTCGGCGCGGAACTCGAACGGGTTAGCCATCCGTCCGAGTCCCGGGGTTCACTGGCCATTGAGTCATTTCCAGTTGATAGTCAACTTCTTTGACAGCAGGTCGGTGGTGTAGCCCCCATTCAAGTTATGCCTCATGGCCCACCAGGTAATCACACCTTGGCCTGATACTGGGTGGACGGACTGTCCTTGGCCTGCAGGATCGTTCTCGCCAGTGAGTGCAGTGTTCGTGACGTTATACGCACCGGACACGGCGTACAATAGAGGCAATCCGTCCGTCGCCTTGATCGCAGTGGTCACTCCAAACTTACCGAATACTACCGGCGGTTCGGCGTTCGTGGCGTAGTTCAACGCCCCGTACACGGAACCAGTACGGTTGATCTTCGGCCTCTCCGCATTGATCCCTGAGGGGCCAGCGTTCACAACTGCTTCCTGGTAGAAGTTCCCCGGCTTGGGCCATTTCGGGCCATCCACTTGCCCCAACTCCTTGATGACGTCCGCGATCCCCACGAAGGGGGTGGAGTAATAGGTTTTCTGTAAAATGGTGAACTGATCCAAGGTCGCTGTGGCTCTCCCATTCGCAGCCATCAGGATCTTCAGACCCAGTTTGGCAGCTAGAACCCCGCGGACTTGGGTGGCGTCCGCCTTCACGGTCATTTTCGCTTCCTTGTTTTCCGTCGGGGAAATGATGATCTGCGTTGTCACCGCTTCCTCGCCACTGGGAGTAATCTCCACATTCTTCTTTTTGAACGAGTCTTTCAACTCCTTGATCACTGCGTCCGGGACTGGGATTCCCAGTCTCTTCACCAGCGCCGCGATTGCGGTATCCAGCGGATCCGGAGGCGGAGGCGCCTGGCCCAATACTTCTGCCGAGTCGTTTCGCTCTCCTTCCAACACATCATACAACGATCGGGGAGACCGTCGCGAGGACACCGCAGGGCCGTATTCGTGCAGCCAGGGCTGATACAACTCGGCCGTGAACGCCAGCACCGTCTGGGTGTACGAAACTCCGTTGCTGAATGCCCACTGCGCTCTATCGGAGAGCGGCGGCGGGTCGGGCAGGTTCGCCAAATTGCTGAAATCGATGCTTTGGAGGGCCGCGTAACCGCCTGGGGCGTAGGGCCGCCCCGTGCCATCAATGTCCGGGACCCAAAGCTGGTAGCTCACCTGAAAGACAACACGAGCGCCTTGTGAGTCTTCCCAGTCGATGTCCAGCGTTCCCTGATCCGGCCCGTAGCGCACGATCAGCGCCGAGACTGTATTCCCGCACTCGGCCGTAATCGTTTGGGTATCCGTCATGCTCTGCGAGGGAGAACTTAAAGTAACGCCCACGCTCCCACCACTGCCCGTCGCGCCACAAGTACCGCCCCATACTGGCTTTCCACTGGGCCACGTCGCTAATGCCGGAGAGGGGACAGCCTGGAACGTCACGAGCGTGCCCGCCGCTACATACAGACCCTCCATCGGGATGTCCTGGAAGCCACGGCCGGGCAATTGGAACTGGATCTTGTCCACCCCAACGGCCGTCACCACGATGGGCATGGCTGCCGTGCCTGTCCCGGTGAAGTTGTTGCCGGCATTATCGGTGTACCTCACCGTGGCCGTAGGGGTTACAAGCCAGTAACCCGTCTGGCTGAAGTTCGCCGTCAGGGTGGATGTCGTCGGATTGGTCAACGGTGGGGAAGTGATGGCGACGTCCCAGGTTGCGTCTGCGGGAGGATTCCCACTAGACCCGGGCGTGGTTCCGTACTTGACTGTGTAGCTCCAGGCCCACGATTGCAATTGGGCCTGAGTCCCGTACGGATCGCTCGGAACTCCAGTGGCCGAAGCGGTCAGACTGATGTTGGCAACCGACTGCCCGACCGTCACCGATCCGGGCGTGGAAGTGGACGTACTCACCATCACCGTCAGCGGGGGTGCCTGAGCCAGCGCCGGCGTGGCGGTGGTCATCAGCACGCCGAGCAATGCGACCCACCGAAGGATGGTGCCGAGCTGATGATGCATGATCTTTCCTCCTGCAATCTGGGCTGGTGTTTGTTCGTCGGAACCTCATTACCCTTGCGCGATCTCGTTGTCGAGAATCGAAACATCAAATGTCTTGGGGATTTCACCTGGCGGTACAGGTCAAGGTTCCCGTGGCGACCGTGGAGTCCATGCAATTCAGCCCAGTGTTGTCAGTCGTGGCACAGTTCACCGTCACGTTCGGGTTTGGAGGCCGCGGTCAGACTCACCTTTATCTCCGCCACGCCATCGCTCTCGCTGGCCCCGGTATACGCAAACTGGATCTGCGACATCGGCAGGAGGCAATACTGAGCCTGCACGGCCCAGGCCGCCAACACGAGGGTGACACCGGCTGCGATTGCCTGAAGGTGTCCCCATGGCGGCTGAGTGCCGGAGAACTGCATCGGTCCCCGATCATCCCGCAGGTCCTTTTCCCCTTCGTGCAACGCTGTAGAGAGGACGAATGCCAGAAGTCAAGAAGATTTACGACCTTCTTTCTCACCTCCCTTCAGGTTCCCGAGTAGAGCGCGTTCTGCAAGCGGCTCTCGCGGCAGCCCAGCCACAGCCCTGCGGTTCCCATCTCCTGAATCGATCGCTCGACCAGGATGCCGCTCTTCTGGCAAGCAAGAGAACCGCCTGGGCCGGAGTGGAACTCTGCCGCGCGAGTGTGCTCCCGAAGGGAACGTCTCTATCTTTGCCTGAAGGGCAATGATTCAGGAACTTGCACGCCATTCCTGATCGGAGGGCTTTTTTTCAGAAAGTGATTAAGGACTATTGAGGACGCTATCCAGAGCGTTAGAGCTTGTCAAGAATTTTCCGGCAGCGTCTCGCGAGAAGAAAACCTAAGTGGGGGCCGCCCGGCCTTTCTGAAC
>JBBSDR010000288.1:0-7323 GCA_038240465.1 Gemmatales bacterium | reverse complement strand
CATTGTACACCCGCCGTGGGGGCCAGCAGGTCGAAAAAGCCTGAGAAGGGCCGCGTTTCTGGCTTTCTGTCCAGTTATGGGCGGCCGAATCCGTGATCACAGCCCACGGGCGTATCTCCTGTGCTGAAGTGAAACAGCGGTTTCGGCCTGACAAGGATTGACACTCGGACCGATCCGAAGGTTCGACCTGCGGAAGTCGAAATCGCCCAACGGATTCATCTGGCTAAAAGAGGCACTAACGCCGCGCCTGTCTTTGAAGCCGAACGAGCGAACTCAGCAGCGGCGGCCGCGCGGTGAGGCGAAGAAGTCCGAGAAACCGACATCGCGCCGCCATCTGCTACAGCGCGTGGTTCGGCGTTCACGCCGAGTGCGGCTCCTCCACTCGGGTCAGCTGCCGCGAACCCGCCTCTGCCAGACCCGAGGAGACCGGCGGTCGTGGAAGATTCCGATCACCTCGACTCGGTCCGCTCGCACCCGGTAGAATATCCCGTAGGAAAACCGCCGGACCTGCGCACGCCTCACCCCCGGCCGCAACTCGGCATACGTTTCGGGTTGGTCGCCCACCCGTACCAACGCATTACGCACCTCGTTCACCAGTTCCGCGCCCAGGCCAGCGGACTGCCGCTCGTGCCAACTGGCCGCCTCGTCCAGGTCCGCCTCGGCCTCTGGCGACAGCAGCGCGGGTAATGTCATCCCTGCAGCCTCCCGAGTAGCCGCGCCTCAACCTCGGCCCATGGGCGCAACGCCGTTGGATCGGCATCCATCAGGGCAAGCCGGCGGTCTAACTCCCGGCCTTGTTCGTCCGTCAGGTCTGGCGGCGGCTGCTCTGGCAGGCTGTCCCAAATCTCTGAAATGAGCCGCAGCCGTTCGGCGGGGCTAAGGCGGTCGATGCCCAGCGAAGTGAGGAGCGAAGTCATGGATGATCTCCCGATAGTGGAATGACCCAGTTGCAGCATACCTGGCAGCTTCGTTCCTGCAAGGGCCTGTTAGAGGCTGTTGAAAAAAGTCAACCCTTGTCTGGCAAGGATTTATGGCAAGGCCACTTCTGAACGCCCTAGTTTTTCGGCCCTCTGGAGCCAGAGGCTGTTGAGAAACTCAGCCTCTTAGCGGGCTTACGCCCCCCGCTCGCCGGTCAGCGCTTCTCGAAGATGGCGTTCCAGTCCGCGGTCATCAGCAGATCGAACCCGGGACTCTGGAACTTGAACTTGCAACTGCACGGCGCGACCAGCGTCGCGCTCGACTCGGCGATGTTCTCCGCGGTGAGTCCGTCGCCGATCAGCCCGCCGAGCGTCCGGCCTCGTCCAAAGACCGGGAAAGCCATCGGCTCGGTGCGCTTTTCGATGCCCTCCTCGCTCTTGAGCAGCATCGCCCGCAGCATTTCCTCGGCCGGATCGTCACGGCGAACGCGGATCATCGAGAAAGCAATCTTCAAGGGAGGCCCATCCGCCAGCCGATCTTCCGGCTTGTCCGTCAGCTTCGGCAGCTTCAACTGGCCCGCCAGTCGTTTCAGCTCTTTCTCCAACAGCGCGACAGCGGCGGCGTCCTTGCCCTTGTCGCCACTCTCGATAAACACCCAGACGGCGGTCTCGCCCGTCTTCAGCCGGCGGGCCAGTTCGAGCCGCGCTTTCGACCCGACCAGCGACTCGATCGACTTGCTATCGAGTTTCCCGGTCCACATCGTCACGGTCTCGCGGTCGAGGTTTCCCGCCTGCGCGGCCAGGCACGGAAGTGCCGGACTGCCGAGAGCCGCATAAAGCTTCCGGTTCGCCTCATCGGTGCGGTCAAGATCGACGACGTTCAGATCGAGGTTGCACACGACCTTCTCATCCGGGCCGTGGTTTCGCAGCGTTTTGAGCAGGGCCGACTGTTCGCCGGACAGCGCTCCCCGATGGAAGACATGGACGCGATAGGGGTCGGGCTTCCAGTGCTCCAGGGCGTAACGAAACACTGGGACATTGCAGGCGTGACTCGCGCTCGACAGGACAAGGAGGGCGATTGCGGTTCCCAGCGATTGGAGGAGTCTCATGGTTATCGGCCCTCTTCGACGAGTTCGATGCCGCTGAGCAGCGACTCGCTCACCTTCGCGGATACCGAAGGGACGAACGTCACCACCAGCTCGCGCGTCAGTTTGACTCCGGTCACCTCCTTGACCAGCGTTCGGTTCCGTCCACCCGCCTCCTTGACGATATCAAACCCGCGCAGGACTGTCTGCCCCTGCAAGGCCATGTCGAAGATGCGCTCTCCCGCCTCGACCGACTCCAGCTCGGCGAAGTGGAGCCGCACCGTGAAGAGGCGCTCGCGCACCGGCTGATTCTTCTCGGCCAGCTCGATCGTCAGGACGTGCAGCCCCTTGACGGCCGAGCTTCCGACCCATGCCGGTCCAGGACCGCTCACGCGCGAAATGTGATGGCGGATGTACTCGGGCTTGGCCGGCACGGTCGTCACCGGCACCATCGGCGAACGCCCGGCCACCGAAGGATACTCCGTCCAGAGCGTGCCGTTGTCGCCGCGACGATCGCCCGGCGCGCCGAAGTTCAGTCCCAGACGCCGGACGACGCCCTTGCCCTGACGGCTGCCGAAGTACGTCCACTGCTCCGCCTCGGGCATGTGGACCAGGGCGAGCGAGGTCTGGTTCTGATACTGGCAAGTGCAAGTGCGGGTGTAATCGGGTGCGCTCAGGACACCATTGGCGACGATGAGGTTGTTCGTGCAACTGGAGCGGAAGCCGCCCAGGTTGCCGGTGCCACCGTCGTTGCACAGGTCATAGTAACCCGCTGCTCCCGAGCGGAAGGTCAGCAGATGCTCCGAGGCCAACGGCGTGTTGCAGCCGTGGCCGCGCGACCAGAGCCACTCCACCGGCTCACCCGTCAGCGGATCGGTGCGGGTCTTCTTCTTGCCCGTGAGCAGATCGCAGGCGTTGCCCTGCATCAGGATCGTGTCGCGCTGGATCATCGCCGGGCCGCCGTGCTTTGGCTGGAACCACAGCACCTCGCCGCTGTTGGCCCGATAGGCACGCATGCCCAACGGCTCGTCGTTAATGGAATCGCGCGTTACGCTTCCCGCTTCAATGAGGACGTCGCGATCGACGGCGTAGCTCAGCCAGGTGCCGAAGACTTCGGCGTGCGTCGCCCAGACCAGCTTGCCGCTTCGCAGTTCGTGGACGAGCAGCCGTGCCTCAAACGGCGGCTTCTTGCCGTGGCGCTTGAGCTTGCTCAACTGAATTCCCGACAGCCGATCAATGCAGTAGAGCCGGCCACCGCCCGCGCAGATACCATTGTGCCGGAAGCCGAGTTCCGACGCCATCGACCATAACAGCTTGCCCGTGTGCCGGTCGAGGACAAACAGTTGCCGGCTCGACGAGGAATTGTCGGCGCCCGCGCGCGGCTTCGCTGCTGGCTTCTTCTTGTCTTTCTCGTCCTCTTTCTTGTTCGGGTCGGCCTTGTCGTCGGGCTTCTTATCCGGGTCAACCTTTTCGTCGGTCTTCTTGTTTGGCTCGTCCGGTTTCGGCGTCTCGTCCTTCTTCGCTGGATCGTCGTCCGTCTTCGGAGGCGGGCCATCCTTGCCCGTTTCCGGATCGTAGAGCGGTTCGGCGCCGCCGATGATGAAGTCGCCGACGACGTTGAGATACCCCCAGCGCGCCGTCTTGCTGGCCTCGGGCAGGTCGGGCATCGCGAACTGGCTCAGCCTTTTCCCCGTCGCCGGGTCGAGACGGACACAGTTTCGGCCATAAGCGATATAGATCCCTTGAGGCGTCGAGATGTAGTTCGTGCCGCTGGCGTTGGCGCCGGGCTGATGCGCCAGGTTGTTGTAGAATGCACCGACGCCCGGCAGCGAGGCTTCCCAGAGGATGCGGCCGGTGTAGACATCCATGGCCCGGATCATATCGACGCCCTCGATGAACAAGCGGCCGTCGATGACCTGGGGCTGCGGACCGTGGCCGTGGCGCGGCAGGACGCCGTCGTGCGACGGACCGCCGAACCAGAGGACGCCCAGCGGCGCCTTGACGATCGCATCGTGTGAGACGCGCGTGTTGGCCGCGTCGGCATGCTCGTGCGTCCAGTTGCCCGAACCCGGCAGCGCTCCCTCGCGCGACAGCAGCAGCCAGTCCCCCGATGAGCGTAACTTCGCCCCGGCGAGTTCGAGCCGATCGATGACCTGGGTCATCTCCTGCTGCTGGGCCACCGGCACCGCCAGGCAGGCCACTCCCCCATAGGGCCGCAGCGACGGATACACTTTGCGGATCAATTCGGGCGTGACGAGGTTGGTCTGCTCGACAATCGAGAGACCGGCCAGGTAGGGCGGCATCTCGATGGCCAGAGGCTGGATTGCATGCAGGGCCAGGCGCTCGCGGCTGATGCTGGCATCCTGTAACTCATCGCGCAGTCTTCGGACCTTGTCCGCATCGCCATCCACCGCGATCAGCCGCAGGTCGCTCTGGCGAACTAACTCGCGCGCCAACTTGCCGTCGCCCACTCCCCAGACGACACCATAGCCCGTCTTGACGCCGGTCAAGTCGAGAAGTTGCCGGGCCTTGCCGCTCACTTCGGGAAAGACACTCGGCTGCCGTGCCGGCGGCGGATTCGGGACGGCGATAGCGCCGGCGCCGAAGCAGTAGAGCCGGCCTTCCTGAGTGACGGCGAACAGCTTGTCGTCGCCGGACACAAGAGCGCCGACGGTCCCCTCGACCTCAACGCGCCACATCGGCTTCATCTGGTTGGCAGGCAGCGGCAAATCGAAAGCAACGATCTCGGATTCGCCGCCGAGGTAGAGGCGCTCGCCCGACTTGATCAGGTCGCCAATCGGAATCGTGTCCAGCGAACTGATGGGGTCCATGCCCCAGCGCGTCGCGGTCGTCTCCTTTCCCTTGCGATCGACCGTCTTGACCTCGCGAACCTTGGCGGAAGCGAGGT
This sequence comes from Gemmatales bacterium, assembly GCA_038240465.1. Classification (GTDB taxonomy): domain Bacteria; phylum Planctomycetota; class Planctomycetia; order Gemmatales; family Gemmataceae; genus JBBRIK01. The sequence continues at coordinate 2,413 of JBBSDR010000288.1, read as the reverse complement.
CGAGCGCGGACAGCTTCTGGTTCTCGAAGCCAAAGAGGACGCGATCGCTCAGGACAGTGCGGCGCGGGATGGGGCCGAGGTGCTTGCCGGTCTCGACGTCGTAGGCTGCCCCGCCGTTGAAGAAAAGTTTGCCGGTCGTGGTGACCTTGCTGCCGCCGCCGCGTTTGCCGTTCTCGCCGAGGAGATAGTACAGCAGTTTGCCGGTCTTGCGGTCGAAGCAGGCCGGCACCGATCGTCCGCCCGGCACCAGCAGCTTGTCGCCGGCGACGACGAGCGGTCCCTGCGGCGCGACGCCGGCGAAGGAGTCGGCGTTGTGCGGCTGCTTGATGAAGATGCAACTGTCGCCGTCGTTGGTCCAGATCACCTTGCCGGTGCGAGCATCGACCGCATGGATGAAAGTCCCCATGAAGGGCCAGATGCCGGCGGCGAAATACACGGTCCCCTCGGCGAGGACGGGAGCGCCGCGCGCCGGCCAGGTGGAGATGAGGCGTTCGTTGCCGAGGATCTTGCGGTCACCCGGGCCGCCGCGAAACTTCCACAGCAGTTTTCCGCTTGCCCCATCGACGCAGTAGAGATAACCGTCATCGCTGGCAAAGTAGACCCGTCCTTCCCAGGCGGCCGGCGCGAACCGGATCGGTCCGTCGGCGTGGAAACGCCAGAGTTCCTTGCCGCTGTCGGTGTCGTAAGCGGTCAGAGTGTCGTGGAAAGAGGAACCGATAAAGAGGCGTTTGCCGGCCACGATGGGCTGATGGACGGCGTCGAACTGCATCATCGACTGATCGGGCCAGGCCGGCTTGAGAGCAGGCAAGGTGCGCGACCAGAGCGGGTGCAGGTCGGCGGGCAAGCGCTGCGGCGAGGCGGCGGTGCGACCGGCGTCGAAGCGCCACATCGGCCAGTCCGCGGCGGCGCCGAGGGCCGGCAGCAGCAGCGCAGCAAGGAGTGAAAGGCAGCGTGCCATTCGGGAAGGCATGGTGTGCGTCCTCTTCCACGATCCTGGGTCAACCATCATGGAACCCCTGGCTGGCCGGCGGGTATCGGAAAGTTGAGCCATCCTCGTTGTGGATGATCTCGCGGGCGGTTGGCGGGTCAGGTCAAGCGGTCACTCGGCTGGAGACAGCCATCGGGCTATCCGAGTGTGTTGTATTCTATCGCCCGATGCGCCCCGATTACAAAGACAATTCGGCTCGAAGTCTTCCTTGGTGTTCTTCCAGCGGGTAACCTGAAGCTGGGATTCGTTGCGTCCCCGCGCCGCACCCCGGGTGGGGAGCGGCGCGGTCGGCGTGCGCTCACAGTGAGGGCAACATGCCCCAAAGCGACCACGGCATCAAGGAGATCGCGGACGTGGCGGGCCAGCAACTCGCGCGGCTGGCCGGAGTCGAATGCAGCCGCTGGACACCGCTGGAGAGTACCCTGCCGACGACGACGGAATTGCTCGCCGATCGCGCCTTTCTCGCACGCCGTGGCCGGGAGCGGTTCGCCGTCTACTTCGAGTTCTACACGCGCTGGGAACGCGACGCTCCCTGGGATATGCTGGCCAAGTCGAGCTTGCTGTCCAAGCGGGTTCACTTGCCTGTCGTGTGCATTCCCATCGTGTTCAAGCCGCGAGGCTATCGACCCCTCAACGGCACGTTTCGTCTGGTAGCGGGGGGAGGGCCGACGCAGCAACTGTGGCTGCGTGAGGTGTGCCTGTGGCGGACGAAGCCGGAAGCCTGGTGGGAAGAGCAACCGGGCTTGATGGCGTTGTATCCGTTGTGTCAGCATGAGATGCAGCCGCGGGCCGCGATCCAACACGCGGCCGAGGCGATCGAACGCAAGGTGTCCAGTCAGGGACCACGGGGGGAGGCGCTGGCGTTGCTTTCCATCTTCGGAGAACGGGCGTATCCGATACTGGATGTCGAACGCATCATCGGGAGTGAAAAAATGAAAGAGTCCAGAATGCTTCGCAGGGCAAGGGAAGAAGGTGAGTTGTTGCGGCAGCGAGCAGCCATTCTTCAAGTCCTTCGTGCCCGCTTCGGAGCGCCTGCCGCTTCCGAGTTCACAGCAGCGCTGGGTGAGATGGACGACTTGAGCCGGCTCGACCCCCTTCTCGACACTGCTGCCACCTGCAGGAACGTCGCCGAGTTTCGGGCCGCGCTGGCGACGCAACGCGTGACTCCATGACCTGGAGGAAGGAGCACGCCCCACAGCTCGTTCGACCGTCAGAGCAGAACGGATAGATGAGGATGACCACGCTGAACGCCTTTCTCGGCAGCATCGTCAAGGACCCCGACCCGAGCGACTCCTGGCTGGTGCTGGCCGACTGGCTTGAAGACCAGGGTGATCCGCGTTCGGAACTGGTGCGCCTCCTCCATCAGCCCGATTACCGGCGTGAGTTGCCGCCGAAACAGCGTGAGGCACGGCTGCGCGAACTGCT
>JBBSDR010000287.1:0-7329 GCA_038240465.1 Gemmatales bacterium | reverse complement strand
GTCTGAATAGTCGTCCGGGACAGGCCAGTCGCTTGGGCAACCAAGGTGATGCCACCACGTTGGAGGGTCATTGCTTCACTCGCGGCCCAGTGCCGACGCATCCCTTCATTCATCAACGGACGCAGCAGTTCATACTTGCGTCGCACCGCTTCAAGTGTGGCATCTCGGTTCATACAATTACACCATGCAGTTGTCATGTCGATTGTTCAATTAATTTTTGCCCGGCTCCTAAGACGCCACGGGTTTCAGGCGAAAAAGCCATCCGCGCTTTTAAGCGCGCTGGCTTCAAAGAAGCCAGGATGACCGGCAGTCACTGTATCTTGAAAAAGGACGGTCATCCTGGACTCCTCTCAATTCCAATCCACAAAGGGAAAACAGTCGGCGTCGGACTCCTCAAATCTCAGATCGAAGCGGCTGGCTTAACAGAAGACGAGTTTGTCTCTTTCTTGAACTCCTGATTTACCATTCCCATCGTACCATCGCAGGACTTGCCGTACCCACACCGGCCCTCCATAATACCAGCATGCGTAAGCGCTCAAGCAAGAAAAAGCCTGACGATGTCCAGCCGGCCGTTCCTGACGAGACTGCTGAGGAAGCCGCGCAGCCAGCACCGGAAGTCGAAGAAGCAACGGCAGCAGGCAAAAACCCTGCTGCCGTTGCTCTCGGTCGCCTCGGCGGCAGGAAGGGCGGCGCGGCCCGCGCGAAGAAGCTCACAAAGGAAGAGCGGGTTGCGATTGCTCGGAAGGCTGCTCAGGCTCGTTGGGCAAATCGCCATAATCAGTGAACAGGTCCAGTTGAATGCTGTGACCGCCCTTGGATCGCCCTGCAAAGTGTGTTCCTACGCAGCAAACCCGTTGGGTATCCACGATATGCACGGTAACGTGTGGGAGTGGTGCGAGGATTCCTTCACGCTCAACGACTCCCGAGTGATCCGGGGCGGGGGTGGAGCAACCACGCTGAAATCTGCCGCGCAGCGCTCCACTTTGGGAGGTACTCCGCGGACCGGAAAAACGACCTCGGTTTTCGGGTTATCCGAGTTCCCATCGCCATGAAGTAAGCAGCAAGCAGAGCGGAGCCTTTCGCACAGGCCGACGAGCGGTGAACGAAGCCACCGCTCGCCCCGGTCACAGCGTCGGCCCAATACTCCACGGCGCGAACGTCTCTCCGGTTCTCCTCAGACGGGGATGCGGTCATAGGCTCCTCGCATCACCCACAGCGTTTCTTCATCGACGCTGTATTTGATGTGGAAGGTGAAGACGTAAATGTAGAGCCGGTTGCTTCGATCCGGCACGAAGAGCGGATACATCATCCCGTTAAAGGGGAAGGTCGCCGGCACCAGCCGGCTTGCTGGGTTGACGGCCAGGTCCTCGCGCAGCCGCAAGAACACCTCGACCATTACTTCATCCGGCAAGTGCCATCGGATGATCTGCCGGTTGGCGGTGCGTCGAAAGCGGACCGTGTAGCTCATGGCTTCCTTGCCCCTCAACTGTCACGGCGGCTCTTGTGCTCCTCGACGCGACGCAGCCACTCCTCCACAGTCACCCCGGCCGCCTCGGCGAATGTATCCTCCAGAGAGGTCCCTTCCTCTTTCTCGCTCTCAGCCATTTCATCTACCGTCGGCGGCCAGGGCCAGCGCTCCACGGATTCCTCACGAAATTGTTCGAGGTTCGTGATCGTTTCGTCGAGATCTTCTCCTCCCGATACCGACTTGCCCCCCTCAGCAAGCCGATGTACCCACTTTCGCAGGGTCTTCAGCACTACGAGGGCGCTGTCAAAGCTCTCCCGCAGCGACTCGCCGATTTTCTGAAGATCGACAGCCTCGGGTTTCCCCGCGGCAGCATGGAGCGTGTGATAGCACTGCCGATGATAGTCGCGCACGCGCTTCGGCAGATCGGCAAACTCGCGCAGAGCGTTCTCGACGTCCTGGCACAGTTCGTCGAACCGATGCGCCTCCCACTCCTCGGCAAACGCCTCGTCAATCGTCTCGGCGGCGTTTCGACGAATCCGTGCAAGTACCGGGATCGACATTGAGGTCCTCCTCCTGGCGAGTCAGTTTCCCACTCGCAAGAGTTCATTATAACGTCGGCCCGATGCTCCACGGCGCGAACTCCTCCTCGCCGACGCCGTTCAGCTCGCTCTTGGTCTTCTCGCCACTGGCCACTGCCAGCAGCTTCTCGAAGATCTCCCGGCCCACCTCCTCCACCGGCGTTCCCTCCAGGATCACACCGGCGTTGATGTCCATGTCGTCGATCATGTGGTCGTACATCAGTGTGTTCGTCGCCACCTTGATCGACGGCGCAGGCTTGCAGCCGTACACCGAGCCGCGGCCCGTCGTGAACACCAGCACGTTCGCCCCGCCGGCCACGATGCCCGTCATGCTCACCGGATCGTAACCGGGCGTGTCCATCACCACGAAGCCCTTCGTCTTCACCGGCTCCGCGTATTGCAGGACATCCATCAACGCTGTGCTGCCGCCCTTGGCGATGGCGCCGAGCGACTTCTCGTAGATCGTCGTCAGGCCGCCTTCCTTGTTGCCCGGCGATGGGTTGTTGTTGATCTCGGCGCCGAACATGCTCGTGTACCACTCCCACCAGTGAATGCGTTCGACGAGCTTCTCACCGACCTCGCGGCTGATGGCCCGGCGGGTCAGCAGATGCTCGGCCCCGTAGATCTCCGGCGTCTCGGCCAGGATGCTTGTGCCGCCCTGAGCGACGAGCATATCCGAGGCGACGCCAAGCGCGGGATTGGCCGTCACGCCACTGTTGCCGTCGGAGCCGCCGCAGTTGGTGCCGAGGATCAGCGTCTCGGCCGGCAGCCTGACGCGCTTGACCTCATTGACGCGCGGCAGCAATTCCGCGATGGCCTTGACCCCCGCATCGACCGTCTTGCCGATGCCGCCGCACTCCTGCACCGTGATGACCTTCGGTCCTTTCTTCGATCCATTGAGTTGAATGAGGTTCTGTCCCTCGATCAGGTGCGTCGCCTGGCCGGTCTCGCAGCCGAGGCCGATGAGGATATACGCCGAGACGTTGGGATGTTTCGCGAAGCCGGCGAGGGTGCGATCGAGCTGATTGTGGTCCGGCCCGCCGTACTGCATGGCGCAGCCGGCCTTGTGCGTGATGGCGACGACCCCATCGACGTTGGGATACTGCTTGAGCAGATCGGACGCCCGGAAGCGTTCGGAGATGTACTTGCTGGTCGAGGCCGAGCAGTTGACGGTGCTGATGATGGCGATGTAGTTGCGCGTGGCATAGCGAAGGTTGTCCGGCCGCTCGGGGCCGCGATCGTAGCCCATCCAGAAGCGCGGCTCCGGTGTCGCGGGGGCCGGCGGACAGTCCCGGCAGAAGGCATAATCGCGCTCGAAGGCGTCGGCGGCGACATTGTGGACATGGACGTGATCGCCGGGGGCGATGTCCTTGCTGGCGAAGCCGATGATCTGACCGTACTTGTAGACCGCCTCGCCCTTATTGATCGACCGCAGGGCGACCTTGTGGCCGAGACCGACACGGCCGGTCAGGGTGAGCGTCTGGCCCTGGTGTTCGAGTTGCTGTCCGGCGGAGAGGGAGCGGGCGGCGACGGCGATGTTGTCTTCGGGACGCAGATGGACGGCAACTTGCGAAAGCGGCACGGCAGGCATTGGCGGGTCTCCTCGATCGATGAGTGCGGTCCCACTCACGATAGCAGATAGACCTGCCCAGACACAGTCCGTCGTGGTTAGCCGCTCCGAGACTGTCCCATAAGCGGCAGAGCGAGGGAGTCGGGAGGGCGTTTCCCATGCTGTTGTCAGCAGGCGACAAGCGGTGAGCCGGACTGGTCGCGATCCGACAGGGCCAGGTCGTCGAGCAAACTCTGACGCAGGTCTTCTCCCAGGGGCGGACTGGCGTGGGTGTAGGACGTCAGACGAATCTCGACGTGGACCGGAACACGATGGTCTCCAAGCAGCACCCGGGCGCCCGGACCCAAACAGAAGTGGACCCAGTGAGCGGTGCCGACGCAGCGGTCCTCGGGCCTGCACGTCACCAGGTAAGCGCCGCAATTTCGCGGCCCCATCATCAGGCTGACGTCCTCACCCTGCAAACCGATCCACGGCGCCAACTCCTCGGCCAGGCGCTGCTCGTTGACATCGACCAGCAAGGCGGCGTGCAGGCGATTCGGGCCGGGCAAAAGGCGATTGTAGAGGTCCAGTTCGTGCTGCACCCGGACGGGGTCCGTCAGACGAGCCACACGCAGCACCTCCTGAACGCGGAACCAGAGCGTTTGCCGGTTCTCGAACAGCAACGAGGCGCGCGGACCGACGCGGACCCGGCGATAGCGATCGAGATAGCGGCACTGGACCTCGAACAGATCGCGGCGCCGAGCGGCGAACTCCTCCAGCGGTAACAGGTCCTCGAGCGTCAAGGCGTTCATGGGCGCGTCAACCTTTCTTCTGGGCCGGCTTGATCCACTCCGCGTGAAGAATGGCAGCCAGCATGGCGCCCACGATTGGTCCCATCCAGTAGGGCAGATGGTCGCGGAAGTACGACAGAGAGGCAAGCGTGGGCTGCGTCCCCTGCCAGATGGCGGTGCCGAACCAGCGCGCCGGATTGAGAGCCGCTCCCGTCAGGTGATAGCCGGCCAGTACCGAGGCACACAGCGCCAGGCCGGCGAGGAGCGTTCCCCAGCGGACACGAGCCGCATTCAGCACGGAGGTCAGCAGCACCAGCGTGAGGAAGAAGGTGAGGACCGCCTCGGTGAGCGAGCCGAGCAGCCAGTCGCCTGGTGTGGCCTGTCCGCCGGAGTCGATGAAGGAACGCAGATGCGGAGTGCCGGCATAGGCGCGCTCCAGGGTGTCCTGATCGAACACGCTGACGATCAGTCCGCCGGCGAAGGCCGCCCCGATCAACTGCATGGTGATGAACACGAAAGCCCGGGCGCCATCGAAGCGGCGCGTCACCCACAGCGCCAGCGTCACTGCCGGGTTGAGGCAACCCTCGGAGACGTGTACGGTCACCGAGAGGATCACGCCAAGGGCACAGCCCTGGGCGACAGCGATGCCGACCAGGCCGACCGGCAAATGCGGGGCAACCAGGTAGGATGCGCAGACGGTGGCAGCGCTGAGGAAGACCAGCAGAAAGGTGCCGACCAGTTCGACGAGGTAAGCGCGCAGGGTCATGGTCGTGACGTTCCGGGCGAGAGCCAGAGACAAAGCCACTCTCCCTCTACCCCAGCCGTGCGCGGGCGTCAAGCCCCACCTCAAACTCGGGTGGCTCGCCCCGGTTGGGTTTGACGTGGGAAAGCGTCCTCGCTTGTCGCCGGGTGAAGAGGGCAGGGAGGACACCTGTCCCCGTTCCATCGAGGGTTGCAGCCTTTAGAATGGCGTGCATCATGAACGAACATCTGCGTCGCTGGTGGCCGTGGCTGAAAGTTGTCCTCACCCTCGCCGTCGTTCTTGGCGTCGGCTGGCATCTGTTTCGCATCCTGCGCAACGAGGAATTGAGCCGGGGAGACGAACGCACTCCGGCCGAAGTCCTCTGGGACGCGATCCGCCATGCCGATGCCCGGGGACTGTCGCTGGCGGCCCTCTGCTATCTCGTCGGCCTCGGCTTCTCAGCGATGTACTGGTTGCTGCTGGTCCACTCGCTCGGCGAGACGCTGCCTGTGCCGGCGGGCGTGCGCGGCTACTACCTCAGTCATCTGGGGAAGTACGTTCCGGGCAAGGGACTCGCCCTGGTTCTGCGAACGACGATGGCGGCGGAGGCGGGATGCCGGCCGGCCGTGGCCGTGCTGACCGCTGTTTACGAAACCCTCACGACGATGGCGGCGGGCGCTCTGCTCGCCGTGATTGTCCTCCTGGCGCAAGACGAGTGGGACGCCGGCCTGGTCTGGAAGGTGCTTGCCCTGCTGGCGCTGGCCGGCATTCCGATTCTTCCCGGCGTCTTCAATCGCGTCGTCGCAAGACTGGTCCGGCGTGTCCTGAAAGGCCGAATCAGCGAGTTGCCTCCTGTCAGCAACCGGGCGCTATTGATCGGTCTGTTGCTGGCGGGCTGCGGCTGGTTTTTCATGGGGATCAGCCTCGAACTCTTGCTGCTGTCGCTCGATGGCAACGGCGAGACTCCGGGCGTATTTCGCTCGACGGCCTTTGTCGCGGTGTCCTACGTCGCCGGCTTTATCGCCTCGACGCCAGGGGGACTGGGCGTGCGCGAATGGCTGCTGGCGGAGATGCTGCTGCCGACGCTGGGCGCGGATTCTGTCGTCGCGGCGATTCTGCTGCGTCTGTTGTGGACCGTGGCGGAACTGGTGATGGCAGCGATTGCAGGCTGGCTGCCTCATAGAACAGGGAGCAAGGAGCCGCTTGCGGCTTAGCGGCAGCACCGCTAAGCCGCAAGCGGCAATTCCCCCCTGACTCCTGACTCCTGGTTTCCGCATGCTGTCCCTCGTCATCCCCGTTTACAACGAAGAAGAGAGCCTGCTGCCGCTCTTCGACGAGATCAACGCCGTCGTCCAGCGCGAGGGCCTTGAAATCGAGATCGTCTTTATCGACGACGGCAGCCGCGATGGTTCCTGGGCCATCGTCCGCGACCTCGCGCATCGACACCCGAACGTCCACGGCCTGCGCTTTCGCCGCAACTTCGGCAAGGCCGCCGCCCTGTCCGCCGGCTTCGGTGCCGCGCACGGCGACATCGTCCTGACACTCGACGCCGATTTGCAGGACGATCCCAGCGAAATTCCACGCTTTCTCGCGACACTGGCTCACGGCCAGGAAACGTCCGGCCACAAGCGCACTGGGCCACTCGATGTGGTCAGCGGCTGGAAGAAGACGCGCCACGACCCCTGGCACAAGGTACTGCCGAGCCGGGTCTTCAACTTCATGGTTTCCTGGCTGACCGGAGTGCGCCTGCACGATCACAACTGCGGTATGAAGTGTTACCGCGCCGAGGTGTTCAAGGAAGTGAAACTCTACGGCGAACTGCACCGCTTCATTCCCGTGCTGGCCGAGGCACGGGGCTTCCGCGTTGGCGAGATCGAGATCAATCATCGCCGGCGAAAGTTTGGCCATTCCAAGTATGGTGTGCGCCGCTTCGTCAAGGGCTTCCTGGATCTGCTGACGGTCAAGTTCTTGACCGGCTTTGGCCAGCGGCCGCAGCACATGCTCGGCACGGTCGGCCTGGTCAGCTTCCTGATCGGCAACCTGGCGCTGTTGTGGCTGGCGATCACCTGGGTCATCAACGCTTTCGAGCCGGGTTCGTTTGATCCGCTGCACAAGAGGCCGCTGCTGCTCTATGCTCTCGGGGCGGTCCTGCTGGGAGCGCAGTTGATGTCGATCGGATTCCTCGCGGAGTTGATCACGGC
>JBBSDR010000286.1:0-7330 GCA_038240465.1 Gemmatales bacterium | reverse complement strand
TTTCAGACCGACGAAAACCTTAACCGGATGCGTATGGGACATGTGCCCCAGTTGCAGCGAGCGGTCGAGGTGACACAATACCTGGTACATATCCCCGCCGAACTGGCTCTTCAGGAACTCGCAATCCTTGAGTTGTGCGAGAGACTGGAGGCACCGAGCCTCGAAGTCCGGGCCGGTCGTCGGCAGCCGGCAGCCAGTGTCGAAGGTCTCCGGGGTCTTCATCGTGGGCCCCTTCCGGTTGTTCACGCGCTTCACCATGACAGTCTCCTCATCACAGAACCCTTGAACAGTCACTCGATTAGAATCCGCCTCACCCTTCAGTGAGGCCCCACAGTCATCAGCACGCTGCGCAAGCAGCTACTCACCTGACCATGCAGCCGGCCCGCCTGCTCGCGGATGATGCCCCATAGCCGCGCGGCAGGGAATCCAGTTTCTATGAACCGGTGGTATTCCACTCGGCCCAGGGAAGTCCCTATACCAGGCGTCGCTGGTTCGACAGAGGCCTGGACCTCCGGCCGCCAGTTCACCCTGATGCCCCTTCCGGCTCGGCGGTCAATTCGTCCACGCTCACGCCGAGCGCGGCGGCGATGCGGCGGATTGTCGAGATCCGGGGGTCGGCCGTCCGGCCCTGCTCGACGTCCTTGAGGCTGTCGAGAGGAACACCGGCCTGGTCCGCGAGTTGCCGCTGCGTGAGATCTAGCCTGGCGCGCAGGGCACTTATCCGGACGCCAACGGGCGTCTGGATGCGATGACGAACTGTCATGATTGCGAACCTCATGGAGACTCCCTGGCACCTTCAGGCCCAGGTAAAGCTCGCCCTTCACCGTCAGCGGTCGGATGCAGTGAAGCAGCCGTCGGAGCGGTGAAGGTATCACCAATCGTTGGTCCCTCGCGCCGGCGTGGCGGAACACCGCCAATCCGGACGGCGAGGGGATCGAACAATTCTTCACGGTGGCCGTGATTGGCCGGGGCTCCGACCCCCAGCCACTACTCGGCCGCCGCGCCACCGGTGATGCTGACGAAGCGGCCCAGGCTCCCTTCGAGGCGAACCGGGATTACCCTTGAGCCCATGCTGCCGGCGCGGCAGGACTTCAACCGAGACAGCAGGCAGCACGCGGACTCCTCGTGCTCGCTGCCCAGGGCGAAGACGAACGACATGTTCTCGGCGAAGTTGCGGGCCCTGACGGCGTCGGCGCTGTTGGCCGGCTTGTGGGGGGACATCTTGTTCGCCTCACCGTTGAGCCAGTTCATACACCAGACGCAGCAGCTGCGGGGTAACGCCACCAGCCGGCGCATCTCATCGCCGAAGTCGGCGACGCCGTGCCGCAGGTAGGCCGGGGTGCCCCCGCTGGCTCGCATGTACCGTCTGGCGCACAGGCCGACGTGGTCGATGAAGACGCCGGATAGCTTCTCCAAGCCGTGTGTCTTCGCCATGGCGAGCAGGGCGGCGATCTCCGCCGGCCCGCCGGTGCCCCGGTTTAGTGCTCCTGGAAAGCAGGACATGTCGATCAGGTGGATGCGCTTGTTGATCAGCTTGATGACCTTGGCGACCCGCTCCGCCTCTCCGTCCACCCTGTCGAGGCCGAACTTGTCGATCTCCGGCTTGAACAGCGCCAGCTCGTAGGACTTGAGCTTGCCGCGGACCGACAGCGGGTTCCGGACGGGGTGATAATGGTCGAGCGAGTCGCGGTCCACCAGGGCGGCGTGGCAGACGAGGTGGTTGCGCATTGACTCCTGGCCCTCTTCGTAGTGGAAGAGCAGCCAGTGTCCCGGCTCGTAGAGCACGCCGTACTCCTGCAGCAGTTTCGCCGCGTACCTCTCCTCGGCCAGGGCACCCTGGTAGAGGAGCTGGATGGCCAGCATCGTCTTGCCAAAGTCGAAGGTATTGACAATCCCGTAGACCTCGCCGGGGGCCCAGCCGCCGTCCATGAGCGTGTCCATCGGATCGAAGCCGGTAGGGATGACGTGGAGGAGGCGGGGCGGGCCGCCGTCGCGGGCCGCCTGGACACGCGGAGAGGCGTTGCGGGGCAGCTCGGCGGCGTAGAGTGCCAGCGCTTCCGCCGTCATCAGCGCAAGCGGTGTGAGGCCCTCGCCGAACCGATCGTCAAACACCGCCTGGATCAGCACTCGGTAGTCCATCTTGTGCTTCAGCACGAAGACGGCCACCTTCTCCCACACCGATCGCGTCCGCCGGCCCCCATGGCTCACGCCACCGTCCCACTGGGGGAGCGGCTTCAGGCCGTAGGTGCTCTCCTCGAACGTGCGCCGTCGCTCATGGGCGCGGTACTCCGCGCAGAAACACTCGCGTACGCTCGCAGCCAGTTGCGTGAGCCTCTCGTTCCCCTCTGCCATGTGTCCTCTCCTACGGGCCTACGTTATCGCTCTGAAATCTTCTCACCGCCATCCCAGTCCGCTCAACGACAACGACAGCACCGTATTGAACGGCGCCGCCGACAGCCGCGGAGGGATGAACAACATCAGTGCCACCACCATCAGCGACCTCCTCATGATCAACAGGGCCGTGACCCCGGCAGCATGACGGGCCCGATCTGCGCCGTGACGCGGAGAGGGAACAGACAGCAGGTTGATCCTCAGAAGCCCCATGACGATCATCAGCGCCTTACTGGTGACAGCGACCTGGGGAATATTGGCCCGGACGGTGCTGCAGCGAACAGATGACGTAATCCGTTCATTGTCAATGACTTGAGGATCAGGGAGTCGGATGCGTATAACTGAAGTTCAGTTACTCTTTCTCTTAGTTGAGACCCTTTCCTCTTGTAAGAAGAAGTAACTGGACTTCAGTTATACGCATCCGCTCCGCTGCCCTCGTTCGCTGCTCTTTACTTGCAGAACTCCCAACTGATATAGAGGTTGCGCCATCCGTCTCTCAACACTGGCTTCATCACACCGTCCGGGCCAATATTCCTCCTGTCGCTGCCGTTGTCGAAGACGTCCCCTTGAATCATCACCCTCCTGTCGCTGCCCGGTCGGAGACCTGCTGCAGGCGATGTTCATGAACATGAACCGTTCTGGCTGGTGAGGTTGGTCTCCTGGTTCAACATGTTCACCAACCAGTCCAGGTCGTTGGAAGTCACTTCCATGTCCTGATCAGCGAGCAGCGCCTGGAGCGGCTGCCGGAGGGCCGGCCGTCCGCGTTTCCCCGTTCGCTGCCCCTTGAGCGTCACCCAGAGGGGGCGGGCGAGTTCGACGAGGTCCCGGCGGCGGGCCTCGGTGTCGGCCCGCAATTTCGCGTTTCGGTTCAGCAGCGGTAGCCGCTGCCGGAACGCGGCCAGGTCGGCCTCGGTGGGGAAGTAGCTTGCTGCCCGCAGCTTCTGCGGCGTGGCAGGGCCGAGGCGGCCTCGCCAGTCCCCGAAAGTCTGGTAGAGGGGCAGGCCCTTCGTGACCGTGACGTAGCTGTCCCACTGGACGCGGTCGTACATCATGAGCGGCTGCAGGCTCATCGCCCCCCGAATCCCGTAGCGGAAGGCCTCCGTCTGGCTCGGATGGGGAATGAGGTCCAATCGTTTCAGGTGGTAGCCGACCGAGCTGCCGGCCAGGAAGAACCGCAGGGCGTGCCGGCAGTCCGCCGGCAGCGCGGCCCATTCGACGACCGCCCTCTCCTCGTTGGGGGGCAGTTGGGGTCCCACGAAACTGATCCCGGCGAACCGCTTGACCACTTCGGATCGGGGGCCAGCCACGAGGCCGAGCAAACATAGCTGGTGCCGGAAGTGACGCTCGCCCACTTTCGCTTTCATCGGCGTGTCAGGTAGCTTGTGGAGGTGCGGGCCGACCTGGTAAGTCATCATCCCCCCCGCGATCCCCTTGCCCGCCGCCTCCAGCAGGAGGGCCGCGCCGAGCTCCTGCCGGACGAAATCCGTTCGCGGCCGCCAGAGCCGGCGGTTGAAGTTGATGGCCGTGACGCCGCAGTCGATGAACCAGTAGTTGGAGTTGTGGTGCTGCGCCATCTGGGCCAGGTTCTCTTGCTTCACGGCCGCGCCGACTTCCCAGGGGATCGAGGCGTCCGGTACGGTGACGCGCCCGAGGACGAGGTACTTCTCCTTCGGATCGCGGAGGGGGCCGATCTGAAGCCGCCGGTGCAGATCGACCACCTTTCGGGTCGAGCACCACGGACAGAGCCACGGCAACCGGCAGACGTCGCGGTTGGTGCGATTGCCCTCCCCCACCCAGCGGACCTCGGCACCGTAGGGCCAGCAGCGCCACAGCCGGTCCAGCGTCTCGAACGAAAGGGTCGACTCGACCCACGCAGCATCTTCTGGAACTCGTCGAAGTCGATGACACGACTGCGCTCGCGCGGCCTTGGCTTCTTGTAGCCGACGAGCGGGCTGAGTTCCAGCAGGTCGTTCTCGACGGCCCAGTTGAAGACTCGTTGCACCGCATGAAGGGCCTTGAAGACTGTGGTCGAGGAGCAGGCTCGGGTGAGGACACCTTCGAGCTTCGTCAGGTGGAGCTTCTTGACCTCGCCGACGCGGAGATGAATGCCGAGATGCTTCTGGGCCAGCGTGAGCATCTCCTTGTAGCTGCCGTAGGTCCGCGGCTTCTTGCGGGCCTTGACGTCATCGAGGAACTCATCGGCCAGGTCGGAGAAGAAGGCGTCGAGCCACTCCTGCTTGCAGGCGTCGCCGCGTTTCTCGTCCTGCAGGAGCTTCTTGAGCTTGCGCGTGGCGACGTCGGGATCGCGGTCGAGGTAGTGGCGCTTGCCGTGGATTTGAGCGCACCAGAAGCCGCTCGGGGCGTGGAACCAGGGCTTGCGTTGTGGTTGACGTGCAGACATGAATCAGGCCCTCCAGGTGGAAGAAGAACTTCCAGGAACGCCCGATCGTGCCGGGGGGATCCGTACCTGCCTTCCGTTCTCAGGCGGGTATGAGGCGGGTATGGACCCCCGGCCGCTCACTCAGTGGTAGTAACAAGGGCCGCCATAACTCATTGTTCTGGCGGCCCTTGCAGCTAGTCGGGGCGAGAGGATTCGAACCTCCGACCTCCTGAACCCCATTCAGGGCTTTGGCATCGCCGCCCGCGTTTGTAAGTCTCGACCATGATAGCACTTACGAGTTAGAACGCATCACATCGAGTTGTTCAATCAATGCCGTAAGTGCTAATAAATAACATTGTATTAGGCACCAAAAGGCACGAAAAGGCACTATCTGTCAATCCCATGAATTTGTTCGGGCAATTGGCACCAGACCAATGGCTCTCCAGAGCCAACAACGCTTCCTCCGAGCCGCTCTATGCCCCCTGGAAGGCAGGATCCCTCGGCCTCGTAGCTTTTTCCGCTTTTGAAGGCATCATCGCCTTGACGAGGCAGCCAGGGGTCTTCCTGGCCCTCGTATGCATGGCCTCGGTCTGTAAGGCACAAAGATCAT
This sequence comes from Gemmatales bacterium, assembly GCA_038240465.1. Lineage (GTDB taxonomy): Bacteria > Planctomycetota > Planctomycetia > Gemmatales > Gemmataceae > JBBRIK01. The sequence continues at coordinate 1,949 of JBBSDR010000286.1, read as the reverse complement.
CAAGGAAGAAAGGGAACGAAATCAAAAACCAGTTTCTAATTCAGACTGCCGGATCCGCTTTCGATCATCGCTGCCGATGATCGGACTGGCCAGCGTACGCAAGAACAGGATCGGTTCGTGCTACCTGCGGTCATTTGTCGAGCACTCCCGTCAGATCGAGGAGCAGGCCGACTAATTTCATCAGGACGGGGCCATCAGGTTCGATGCCTTCCCTCGTTCTGACGACCAGGGGCGAGCCCACGGAGGGAGCCGAACGCCTCGGCCAGAAGCCGCCCGCCCAGGATGTTGTCTTCGTCCCCCCGCTGGCATCTCCACCAGCTGCGTCACACTCAGGGGACGGAGGTCTGTCGGAAGTACGGCCTGGAGGCCACCAGGTCACGCTGGGACACAGCCAGGCGCAGGTGACTGAGATTTACGCTGAGCGTGATCTCGCCTTCGCCGTGCGCGTCGCGGTTGAGATAGGGTCGGAGGTGTAAGCGCCTCCGACGGGATCACTACGAGGAAATAGAGCGGCGCCATCCGGGGAGAGCACGCGCGGCCAGATACAGCGTGAGCAGATCGAACATGCGTTGCGGCTCTGGCCAGAATTGCTCCTCTCCGCCAAGGAGCGAGTCAATGCTGGTTAGCAGCCGGTGGAATCTCTTCCCTGATACGCATCGGACTAGCCCGCGACGATAGATTATCCTCCTGAAAGCCTCTTCCCGTTATTGTCGCCAGCGGGTCGGTGTTCATAACCGTTGATTTGCAAAGGGAAGCGAGCATGTCAACTCCCCCGGAGAGAACTTCAGACTCGTCTACCGATGTCCGTGCGAACAAAGGGCAAGCCTCGCAGACCCCTCCCATTTTGGACACGTTCGAGACGCGAGCCCCCTCGATGACGGAAATGCAGGAGGTGATCGAGGCTCCGGCAGCTACGATCGCCGGCTACGCCTCCGCACCTGAAGGCCATCGTGCCGATCAATGCCACCTGGGACAACTACACTGACTTCTTGCTGCTGGGCGGCTGTCGCAACGGCTTCTGGGCCAATGGCGACTGGGGGCCGCGCATGGTGGCCTACAACCTCACTCCGCCCCTGGCTCCCGACCCGGAGGGCCGGCTGGCCCGGCTCTGGACCGAGCGGCTGGAACACTCGCAGCCCTGGTGTCTGGACTGGTACGATTCCCGAGACGAGGCGACCCGCTGGGCTGCACGGACCATTCCCGTCGAGCGTGTGACCGCCGCCACTTTCGCCGTGTGTGGCTGGTGGGACTTCTACGCGCAGGGAACCCTCGATTATTTTGCGCGCCTGGGCGGTCCGCGAAAACTGCTCATGGGACCGTGGAAACACGCGCTGCCCGACCTGTCGTTGACCGAGCCGATGGGATTGCTGGAATGGATGGTCCGCTGGTGGGACCGCTGGCTCAAGGGACAGGACAACGGCGCGGATGCCGGTCCGGCGCTGACGCTGTTCGTGCAAGGCGGCGGTTGGCGGCAGGAAGAAGCCTGGCCGCCAGCCCGGAACGAGGAACGGCAACTGTATCTCCTGCCCGGCGGGAGTCTGACGGACACGCCGGCGCATGTCGCGGAACCGGACGCATGCTACCGCCTCGATCCGACGGTGGGACTGGATTCGATCGGTTCCGATCCGTGGACGACGGCGGTACTCGAGCCAGGCGATCACAACGGCGACGACGGCCGCTCGCTCTGCTTCACGACCGAGCCGCTCGCGGAGGACTGGGAACTGACGGGACAGCCACACGCCCTGTTGCCGGTCTGGGCGTCGGTGTCCGGCTTGCAGTACACGGCGAAGCTGTGCGACGTCAACCCACTCGGCCGCTCGCGGCTTGTGACGCTGGGATGGAGTCCCGATCCCGGCGCGGCGGACCAGGCAAGCCGGGTGATCGAGATTGCCTTGCGATCCACGTCCTACCTGTTCCGGCGTGGACACCGCATCCGCCTGGCGGTAGCG